>NZ_JAYSDK010000026.1:0-78798 GCF_041914405.1 Zoogloea sp. | reverse complement strand
CACCATTCGACAAAATAATTCTCGAGCAGGTGCCCAGTGCCCAGCAGACGATTGCCGACAGGCTACAACCGCTCTTTGTCTGCACTATTCAGCCGCGACTGAAGAAGTGACGCCACGCGCTCAGATACCGCCAACACCACGGCAATTCACGGAAGGGTAAACAGCGGGGCATGAACAATAGGTCACCCGCGAGCGTCCCAAACACGTCTCAACGCCGCTGGCGCTTCGGACCCTCACTCGCAGTGATGGATACGACCGGCGTCTTCTGCCCGCGCACAACCACCGCGCCAGTGGTGTCGAGGATGCCAGACGGCCCGGTGACGAAGCCGATGCTCTCGGCGTGGAGCAGATGCCGCGACGGCACCATCAGGCGGACCTTGTACCACTTGCGGAAGTTATCCTGGATTAGCAGGGTACGGTCGTCCTCGGCAACCCAGTCGCGAACGCCGCGGCCATTGACTGCCGGAATGGAAAGCTCTGGTGCGTTGGTCAGCTCGGTCTTGCCAGCTTCATCCTCCGCCGCAGCCAGACCCAGCCAGCCGATGATCACGCCGACGACGACCAGCCACACCAGCAGGATCACGTAACGCATCGCTCCCTCTCCTTCAGGACATTCTGCGCACCGCGCTCAACCCCAACGCAGGTCGGTTCGCGCCAGCGGAAACTGACGGACCCGCTTGCCTGTTGCGGCAAAGATCGCGTTGCAGACGGCCGGGGCCAGCGGCGGCAGGGCTGGCTCGCCTAGACCAGTGACCGGGTAGTCGGTCTTCACGAAATGCACCTCGATCTTTGGCGGCGCATCGGCAATGCGGATCAGCGGATACTCGTTGAAATTGCCCTGCACGATGCGCCCACGCTCGATGGTGAGTTCGGGGAACATCAGCGTGCCTAGGCCATCGACGACCGAGCCCTCGACCTGATTCTCGGCGCCGGACAGGTTGACGATCTGCGCGCCGATGTCGGTGGCCACCACCACCCGGTCCACCTTCAGCGTACCGTCCTTCGCTACCGTCACCTCGGCCACCTGGGCGATATAGCCCCGGTGGCTGAAATGGAAGGCGATGCCCTGCCCCTGCCCTTTCGGGAATTTCCGCTTGCCCCAACCGGCCTTGTCCGCCACATGCAGCAGCACCCGGCGCATGCGACTGACGTCGTAAGGCGTACCCCGCTCGCCGCTGCCGGCCACGATGGCCTTGTCACCGAGGATGTCGAGGCGGAACTCCAGCGGGTCACGCCCGGCAGCGTGGGCCAGTTCGTCGATGAAGCTGTGGAAGACCCACGCGAAGACGCAACTGCCCGGCGCCCGCCAAGGCCCCATCGGCACGCCGCATTCGATGGCGGACTGCTCCAGCAGACAGTTGTCCACCCAGCGGCCGGGAAACTCGTCCCCTGACAGGCTGCCGCCGCTCCCGGGCACCAGCGTAGTCTTGCCGTCGCGGCTCACCGGGTTGGCGAAGGTCACAAAATGGTTGTGCCAGGCGATCAACTTGCCCTTGGCATCGACGCCGCCGCGCAGGAAGTGGAAGCCGGCGGGCCTGAAATGGTCGTGGCGGAGGTCGTCCTCCCGCGTCCAAGTCAGCTTGACCGGCGCCTGGACACGCTGGGCGATGGCCGCTGCCTCGACGATGTAGTCTGCCGACAGGCGCCGGCCGAAGCCGCCACCACTGCGCGTGATGTGCAGGACGATCCTGTCCTTCGGGATGCCCAGTGTGGCGGTGACCAGCTCCTGACCGGCGGCCGGGTTCTGGGTCGGTGCCCAAAGTTCGAGCACGCCATCCTTATAGTGAGCCGTGCAGTTCTGCGGCTCGAAGCTGGCGTGGGAAATGAAGGGGTAGCTGTAGGCGGCCTCGACCGTTTTGGCGGCGCCGGCCAGCGCGGCGCCCACATCACCATCCTGGCGCAGCACGCTTGCACCTGCCTGCTTGGACAGCCGCTGGGCGTCGGAGACGAAGCCGGACCAGCTCTGGTTGGCGAAGCGCCCTTCGTCCCAGTCCACCTGCAGTTGCTTGCGGGCGCTCCACGCCGCCCAGGTAGACTCGGCGATGATCGCCACGCCCGGCAGCAGGCCACGAAGGTCGTCCGTCCCGGCGATCACGAAGGCGTCCTTGACGCCCGGCAGCGCCTTAATCGCATCCAGGTTGGCCGAACGGACCTTGCCGCCGAACACAGGGCTCTTCTCATATACCGCGTAGAGCATGCCCGGCAGCTGGGTGTCGATGCCAAACAACGGCTGACCGGTGACAACCTGGTGGTTGTCTACGCCACCTATGCGTTTGCCGAGCAGCTTGAAGTCCCTCGGATCCTTGATCTGCACACTCTTAGGATCGGGCACCGGCAGCGCCGCCGCCGCGTCCACCAATTGGCCGTAGCCCAACTTGCGCTTCGACGGGCGGTGATGCACAGCGGAATCCGCCGCAAAACACTCACCGACCGGCACCTTCCAGCTGCGCGCGGCCGCTTCAACCAGCATCAGCCGGGCCGCAGCGCCGAGGCGGCGGAAATCTTCGTAGTTGGTCGGCGTGGACGTGGAGCCGCCGGCGCTCTGGCGGCCGTAAGCCGGGTCCAGGTCGCCCTGCACGATGCGCACGTCCTTCCAGCTGACCTCCAACTCCTCGGCGATCACCGTCGGCAATGACGTCTTGATGCCCTGGCCGATCTCAGGCTGCTTGGAAACCAGCGTCACGACGCCGTCGCGGCCGATGCGGATGAAGGCGCTGGGCTTGAATTCAGCGCCGCCGGCGACGGGCTTCTCGAGCCGCTCGACGGCCTGGGTCGATCCATTAAGGTAGAAGCCGAGCACGAGACCGCCACCCGCCGCGGCGGACTGGCGGAGGAAATTGCGGCGGCCGGCGCTGGCGAGATCGGGGGCGTTCATTGGCGTCCTCATTTGCGGAGCTTCTTGTCAGCGGCGGCGAGTTCGGCGGCCCGGTGGATGCCCTTGCGGATGCGCAGATAGGTGCCGCAGCGGCACAGATTGCCCACCATCGCACCGTCGATGTCCTCGTCGCTGGGGCGGGGGGTCTCCTTCAACAGCACCGCGGCAGTCATGATCTGGCCGGCCTGGCAGTAGCCGCACTGGGGCACGTCGAGTTCCTTCCAGGCCCGCTGCAGCGGGTGCTCGCCCTGCGGATCGAGCCCCTCGATGGTGGTGACCTGCTTGCGCCCGACAGTAGACACCGGCGTCATGCAGGCGCGGGCCGGCACGCCGTTGAGATGGATCGTGCACGCGCCACACTGGCCGATGCCGCAGCCGTACTTGGTGCCGAGCAGCGACAGGCTGTCGCGCAGGATCCACAGCAGCGGCGTTTCCGGTGCGGCCTCGACGCTGCGGCTGTGACCGTTGATGGACAGGGTGTATTTGCTCATGGAATGGGTCGATCCGGATGGTTGAAGGCGAGCCCTACAAGCCTGAAAGATAGTCCGCCAGTGCTTCGATGTCCTTGTCGCCGAGCGACTTGGCAATCTGGTTCATGACGCCGTCCGGGCTGTTGCGGCGGGTGTCACTGCGCCAGTCCTGCAACTGACCGCGCAGGTAGAAGCGGTGCTGGCCGCCGATGGCTGGATAGGCCAGACTGCCAGCTGCCCCGCCCTTGCCGTCAGCCCCGTGACAAGCGCTGCAGGCCGGAATGCCACGGGCACTGTCTCCCTGCTCGAAGAGGCTGCGCCCCAGAGCGCTGGTACTCGGCACGGCACCCTTCATCACCGGCTGGGCAGCGAAATGGGCGGCCACGTTGGCCAGCTCCGTATCGCCCAGTTCCTGCGTCAGCGCCTGCATGATCACGTTGCGGCGGCGGCCGTCGCGGAAATCGCGTAGCTGCTTATAAAGATAGGCCGCCTGCTGACCGCCCAGGCGCGGGTACTCGGCCACCGTGCTGTTACCGTCGGGGTTGTGGCATTCCTTGCAGACGTTCTCATCGGACCAGGCCTTGCCGGCCAGCGGGTCGCCAATGCGGTCAGCAGCGGTCGCACCGCCGGCTGCCCATAACGCAGCGAGGAACAGTAAATGAAGCGGAAGCCGCATGACGCTCACCCCAGTGGCCGAATCGGCTTGAAGCGGTCGTGGCAGGCCCGGCAGTCACGGGCAATGCCCAGCGCCGACTCATAGGCTGCGGCGAAATCCCCGCGCTGCACCAGGCTCGCCGCACTGGCCGCTCGCTGGCGTCCGTCCCAGGACAACAGCAACGGATCGTCGTGCTCACCGCGGGCCTCGTAGAAGCGCTCCATAAAGCCGTACAGGTGCTCCAGCTCGCGGGCGTCAGCAATGGCCGACGCCGCATCCTGACGCTTGAGGGCCAGCAGCACGGACTGGCTGTGACGGTCGATCTTCTGCATCCACACATCAAACTCGAGGATGCTGTCGGCCGCTGCGTTGCCGACGAAGAGCACACCCGCACTCACGACGGCAACCGCCAGCAGACGGGAAAAGACGCGCTTCAACGTGCCCTGCCTGCCAGCGTCTGTACCACTTCGAGGGCCTTATCCACGTTGGCCACCGGCTGGAGGCCCGCCACCGTGGCGGCGATGCGGCCGTCCGGCCTGATCACGAAGGTGGTGCGCTCGGAGAAGCCGTGGTCGATGTCCTTGCCACGGGTGTCCTTGGCTCCGCTGCGCGCCTCGCGCACCGCGATGTCGAAGGACTTGGCGATACGGCCGTCGGCATCCGAGGCAACCGGCAGCTTGCCGGCGCAGAACTCCGGGTCGGCGGAAAATTCGTTGAGGCGGCCGATGCTGTCCAGGGACACGCCAACCACGGTGGCACCGGCCGCATTGAACCTGTCCATGTTCTCGGCAAAGGTGTGGGCTTGCAGGTTGCAGCCATTGGTGTAGGCCGACGGGTAGAAGTACACCACCACCGGCCCCTTCCTGAGGGCGTCCTTCAGGGAATAGGAAAAGGCCTTGCCGGCCAGCGAGGCCTGGGCCTTGAAGTCCGGCGCGGCGTCACCTTCCTTGAGGGCGGCGGTAGCGGGCACGGCCAGGGCGGCGAGCAAGGCGCCGATCACGAGGGTCTTCTTCATGGGGTCAGTCCTGCTTGTAGACGTTGTGGCAGGCCTTGCAGGTCCGGCCGAGTTCGGCGGATGCGGCGGCGGCGCTGTCGAAATCCTTGGCGGCGACGGTGGTCACGATGCGCGCGGACAGGTCGATGCTCTTCTGGGACATTTTCACGCCGTCCTCGGCATCGCCTTTCTTCACGTAATGGTCCGCCACTTCCTTGAAGAGCTTCTCCAGTTCCTTGGCATCCGCGGTGGCGGTCTTTGCGTCCTTGATGCCGATGGCGGCATCCGCGCTCTTGAACGTGTCTTCAACGTTGCGCATGAAGTCCTCATCCACCGCCCCGGAGGCGGTGAGCGCGGTCGTGGCGAGCAGGCTGGTCAGGGCAAGGCGGAACAGTTTTTTCTTGTACATGGGGTCAAGCTCAGGGTGAATGCCGGCGGGCATGGCGAGGGCCCCTGCCCTCGCCCCCCGTTGCCGGTCAGGTGATGATTTCCGGCACCACGTCGCCGAAGACGGTCGTCGCCTTCTCCTGACGGCCCTGGTACTGGAAGGTCAGCTTGCGATGGTCGAGGCCCAGCTGATGCAGCAGCGTGGCCTGCAGGTCGTAGGTGTCGACGATGCCGGACGTC
Organism: Zoogloea sp.; assembly: GCF_041914405.1. Classification (NCBI taxonomy): domain Bacteria; kingdom Pseudomonadati; phylum Pseudomonadota; class Betaproteobacteria; order Rhodocyclales; family Zoogloeaceae; genus Zoogloea; species Zoogloea sp. The sequence goes on along the minus strand of NZ_JAYSDK010000026.1, from coordinate 73,177 downwards.
GCACGCAGGCCGATCTCGTCGGTGGCCCCGTGGGTATAGCCGGCCTTGATACCGCCGCCGGCGATCCACGAGGTGAAGCCCCACGGATTGTGGTCGCGCCCGTCACCGGTCTGGCCGTAAGGCGTGCGGCCGAATTCGGAGGTCCACACCACCAGCGTGTCCTTCAGCAGGCCGCGGGCCTCCAGGTCGGCGAGCAGGCCAGCGATCGGCTTGTCCACCAGCTTGGCCATCGTGCCGTGGTTCTTCTCGATGTTGTTGTGGGCGTCCCAGTCCGGCAGGCTGTCGTCCGGCGAGCCGGAGATCACATGCACGAAGCGCACACCCTTCTCGACCAGGCGGCGGGCCCGCAGCAGGTTGGTGCCATATTCCACCGTGGCCTTGTCGTCGAGGCCGTAGAGCTTCTTGGTGGCGTCGCTTTCCTTTGACAGGTCCACTGCCTCCGGCGCCGATTTCTGCATGCGGTAGGCCAGGTCGTAGGAGCGCAGGCGGGCCTCCAGCTCGGTATCCGCCGGAAAGCGCGCAGTGGTGCGCTGGTTGAGGGTCTTCAGCAGCTCCAGCGTGTTGCGCTGTTCCGCGTCGGACACCCCGGCCGGGCGGTCCAGGTACATGATCGGCGAATCGCCCTGGCGGAAGGCCGTGCCCTGGTACACCGCGGGCAGGAAGCCGGAACTCCAGATCACCTGGCCGCGCCCGCCGCCGCCGGTGCTGCGCCCGTTGGCGAGCACCACGAAGGCCGGCAGGTCGGGGTTGTTGGTGCCGAGGCCGTACTGGATCCACGAGCCGAGGGCCGGACGGCCCGGCACCAGGCCGCTGGTGTGCAGCTTGAGGGAGGCGATGACGTGGGTCGAGCCTTCGGTCTTGCTGCCCTTCAGGAAGCAGATCTTGTCGGCGTGCTGGGCCAGGTTGGGCACCAGGTCGGAGAACCAGGCCCCGCTCTCACCGTATTGCTTCCAGGTGCGCTTGGTGGCGTAAAGGGCGCCGACACCGCCGTCGGTGGCCGTCTTGAGGTTCTTGGAGAAGGAGTCCGGCAGCGGCTGGCCGTGCAGCTTGACCAGCTCAGGCTTGTAGTCGAACAGGTCGAGGGTGGACGGCGCGCCGGCCATGTGCAGCCAGATCACCGCCTTGGCCTTGGGGGTGTGGTGGGGTTGCTTGGGGGCCAACGGGTCCACGTAGTCGGCGGCCTGCACGGAGGAGATGAAGCCGCCGCCGGGCAAGATGCCGCTGAAGGCGAAGGCGCCGATGCCATAGCCGGCATTGACGAGGAAGCGACGACGGGCGTTGTGATCGTGAGTCATGATGTATGTGTTCCTGCCTTGTTCTCGGTACGGCGCTTACAGGCGATAGAGGAATTCGTTGGAGTTCACCACGGCATGGACCAGCTCCACGAAGGCGGCGCTGCGGGCCGGGTTGGCCTTGTCCCTGGCGGACGCCCTGGCACCGCCGGCGCTGCCTTCGCCATCCTCATCGGACGCTTTCGCCAGCTTGGCCTGCTGGGTGTCCAGGTAGGACAGCAGCGTGGCGCGCTCGAACTTGTCCGGGCTGCGGCCGTAGAGCGTCTTGAAGAGACCGTCCACCTTCTCGCGCACAGCGCCGGCATCCTTGGCGCCAACCGGGGCAACCACCTTCTTGCCAGTGGATATCTGACCGGCGACGACCTTCTCTTCCTTGTCCAGGAAAGCCAGCAGGGAGTCTTTCTCGGCCTTGTCCGGGTTACGGCCGAAGGCGATCTGGTACAGGCGGTCGAGGCGCGCGTTGTCGTTCTCGCCCGCCTCACGGATCACGCGGCCGGCTAGCGCCTTCGACCACTCGAAGACCAGGTCGCTATTGACCAGAGCCAGTGCCTGCGGCGCGGTGGTGGTCACCTCGCGGCGGCCATGGACCAGCTGCGGGTTGGCCCAGTCGAAGGTGTCGAGCAGCGGGTACGGCGTGTTGCGGCGCACGAAGATGTAGGCGCTGCGGCGATGCTGGTCGGCCAGGCTGTCGGAGACCTTCCACGCGTTGCGGTTGTCGAAATTGACCGGCACCGGCGGGAACACCGACGGACCACCGATCTTCTCTTCGAGCAGGCCGGCGGCGTACAGCAGGGAGTCGCGCACCTGCTCCGCGTCCAGACGCTGGCGCGGGAAGTAGGCCAGCAGCTTGTTCTCCGGATCGACGCTGACCAGATCCTCCCGGTGGTCGGACGACTGGCGATACACGCTGGACAGCAGGATTTCCTTCTGCAGCTTCTTCACGCTCCAGCCGTTCTTCACGAAGCTGTCGGCCAGGTAGTCGAGCAGCGCCGGGTTGACCGGCTTCTGGCCCATCTTGCCGAAGTCATTGACGGTATCCACCAGGCCGCGGCCGAAGTAGGTGTTCCACACCCGGTTCGCGAAGACCCGTGCGGTAAGCGGATTGGACGGGCTGGCGATCCAGTTGGCGAGCGCAGTGCGCCGGCCGGACGAGGCGGCGGTGGCGACGATCTGCGGGTTCTGGCCGCCGGACAGGGCCGCCGGCAGCGCCGGCTGGACTTCCTCCAGCTTGCGGTCGTAGATGCCCTTGAAGAGCACGAAGGTGGACGGCGAATCGCTGTGGCCGAGCTCCGTAGCGGTGGAAATGTTGCCCGGATCCTTCGGCTTGATGTCGTCGAACTTCTTCAGCTCGGCCTGCAGCTTTTCGTACTCCGCATACTGAGCCTTGTCCTTCTCCTTCATCTGGTTGGCCGCATTGCGGGTGCGGCCGGACATGGTCCACAGGTTACGGTGGTAAATCCAGCGATCGTAGGCGTTGCGTTCCTTTTCCGGCTTGGTGATGGACTCGCGGGTCTCCGGCACAAAGCCGAGCAGGCGGTCCGCCTCCAGCTTGTCGATGTAGGGCTTGAGCAGAGCCTCCTGCTTGGCACGGATGTCCTTGGTGGCCTCTTCCCACTTGGCGAGCTTGGCCGAGTAGTCGGCCAGCTCCTTGCCGGACAGCGGCGTCACGTCGTCACGGAAGCTGGTGTTAACAAAGTAGGCCTGGAGCTGGTAGTACTCTTTCTGGCTGAACTTGTCGAACTTGTGGTTGTGGCACTGGGCGCAGTTGGCCGTGGTGGCCAGGAACACCGAGCTGACCGTGTCGGTCAGGTCGTTGGCGATCTCCTGCTTCTTCAGATTGAGGTCGCGGGCGTTGATCTCATCAGGGAAGTTGCGCAGGAAGCCGGTCGCCACCAAGGCGTCCTTGCGATCAGGCCACAGCTCGTCGCCAGCCAGTTGTTCCTTGATGAAGACATCGTAGGGCTTGTCGTCGTTGAAGGCCTTGATGACGTAGTCCCGGTAACGCCACATGTTCGGCCGGGTACCGTCGGTGTTGTAGCCGTCGCTGTCGGCGTGGCGGGTCAAGTCAAGCCAGCGGCGGCCCCAGCGCTCGCCGTAGCGCGGCGACGCAAGCAGGCGGTCCACCAGCTTCTCGTAGGCGTTGGGCGACTTGTCATTGACGAAGGCCTTGACCTCTTCCGGGGTCGGAATGATGCCCCAGGTATCCAACGTCACGCGGCGGATCAGCGTTGCCCGGTCCGCATCGGCGGACGGCTTGATGCCCTTGGCTTCGAGCTGGGCCAGGATGTGGGCATCGATCGGGCTGCGCACCCACCTGGCATTCTTGACGGCCGGGGTGGCGGGCCGCGCGACAGCTTGATAGGCCCAGTGCTGCTGGCCTTGCGCCGATCGGGCCGACCGCGGTTGCTCGGCAGGCGCAGCCTCGGCAGCCACCACGGCCACCGACTCCAGACTCATGACCCCGACCAGGCTCCAGGCCACAGCCAGGGATGCGGCTTTTCTCTTCATCGTTTCTACTCCATGTGCCTGCGTCGACTCTTCACCGAACCGACGCATAGAAAACCTGCATTCGGTTCAGCGGGCAGCCTGTACGGCCTCCATCGATGCCGGCGTCGGCGACATGGCCAACTGCTGACTCCTCATTGCCGTGAACCTTCCAATGACAGATTGGATGAGCCGAGGCTTGCGCATCGGCATGCCAGCTGTCAGCAGAATCCATGCCGCCCCGCCCGGACGTCATTCCATGGTCATCAAATGGCAATCAAGAATTCAACTTTTCAATCGCTTACAAAATCTCCGGGGCTCACGGAAGTACCCTCCCGACAGCCTTTGCGAGTGCGGTCGAGAAGATCGCCTGCTGCGCTGACAGCACTGGGACCAACGAAAATGCTGCACCGCCAACAGAGGCTGCCCAGCCATGCGCAGCGGCGCATCAACGCTGTGCGGACAGGTAGTTCGCCAGCGCCCTCACCTCCTCGTCACTGAGGGTCTTGGCAATGCGGTTCATCACCCCGTCACGACTATTGCTGCGATCACCGCTGCGCCAGTCCAGCAACTGCTTTTCCAGGTAGCGCCACTCCTGCCCGCCAATCGGTGGTGAGGCGGCGCCCAGGCCGGCGATACCCTTCCCCGCCGGACCGTGGCAGCCCACGCAGGCGTCCACGCCGCGGGCCGGATCGCCGCTCTCGAAGAGCTTGCGCCCCAGCGGATCGTCGCCCTGGCCGTCGCCCTGCATGGGCTTCTGGCTGGAGAAGTAGGCCGCGATGTCTGCGATGTCGGCCGGATCGACGGTCCGCGCCATCACCGTCATCACGTCGTGCTTGCGCGCGCCACTACGGAAATCCGCGATCTGCTTGACGATGTAGTCGGCAGGCAGGCCGCCCAGCTTGGGATGCCGTCCCTCCGAACTGGCGCTCTGGCCAAAACCGTGGCCATCGGCGCCGTGGCACTCCTGGCAACGCTCATCGTCCGACTTGCGGGCGCCGGCGACCGGATCGCCGCTACGCGGTGCGGAGGCGGCCACGACAGGCACCGCCCCCGTTACCGACTTCCCCTTGCTCTTTATCGCCTGGGCCGCCACCGGCCCGGACAGGAAGACTGCCAGCAACACCGCCGCGCAGCCTCCCACACCCCAGGCCAGGCCCGGGGCCTTGCGAACGCTCAAACTCAAACGATGCCCCTCAGCGCCGCGCGGACGCCAGGCGCGTTACCGTCTCAAGCGCTTTCTCGACGTTCTCCACCGGCGCCACACCACCGATCGTCGCGGCAACCTGGCCATCCGGCTTGACGACGAAGGTCACACGATCGACGCGGCCGTGGTCGATGTCCTCGCCACGGGTGTCCTTCCGCCCGGCCGGTACGTCGGCCACCGCCAGATTGAAGGACTTGGCGATCTTGCCGTCTGGATCGGAGGCCACCGCAACCTTGCTGGCGCAGTATTGCGGGTCCGCCGAGAAGGCATTGAGGCGCTTGATGCTATCGAGGGACACACCGATCACCGTCGCGCCGGCGGCGGAGAACTTGTCGATGTTCTCAGCGAAAGTGTGGGCCTGCAGATTGCAGCCACCGGTAAAGGCCGACGGGTAGAAATAGACCACCACCGGCCCCTTCTTCAGCGCATCGCGGAAGGAATAGTTGAAGGCCTTGCCGGCCAACGAAGCCTGAGCGCTGAATTCCGGCGCCTTGTCGCCCTCGTTGAGGGCCGCGAATGCGGGCGTCGCGAGCACGCTGGCGAGCAGCAAGCTGGACAGGAGAGATCGCTTCATGCGGGATCCAATTGGGGAAATTCGTGTTGTTCGTCGGATGGCGCACCGCGCCATCCTGCGGGAATGACGGGCACCGGCTTCCCGGCGCCCGCCTGGCAGCCCCAGCCCTTAAGCCAGCAGCTCCTTGACGACCTTGCCGTACACCACCGTCGGACGTTCGGAGCGGCCGTTGTTCAGGAAGGTGGTCTTGAGGTGGTCGAGGCCCATCAGGTGCAGCACCGTGGCGTGCAGGTCGTAGGTATCCACGCCCTTCTCCTTGTCCGCCACCTGCAGGCCGATCTCGTCGGTCTCACCGTAGGTGAAGCCGGCCTTCAGGCCGCCGCCGGCCATCCACTGGGTGTAGCCCCACGGGTTGTGGTCGCGGCCGGTGCCACTCTCGCCCCACGAAGTGCGGGAGAACTCGGAGGCCCACACCACCAGCGTGGTGTCGAGCAGGCCGAGGGCCTTCAGGTCGGTCAGCAGGCCAGCGATGGGCTTGTCCACCATGCGCGCCTGGGTGGCGTGGTTGCCGTCCAGATCGCTGTGGGCGTCCCAGCTGCGGCGCTCCTGGTCGGAGATGTTGCTGGGGTAGCCGGACACCACCTGCACGAAGCGCACACCGCGCTCCACCAGGCGACGGGCGCGCAGCAGCACCTTGCCGTAACTCTCGCTGGTCGGGTCGTCGATGCCGTAGAGCTTGAGGGTGGCTTCCGACTCCTTGGAGAGATCCACCGCCGCCGGCGCAGCCGTCTGCATGCGGTCGGCCAGTTCGTAGGACTCCAGGCGGGCACGCAGCTCGGTGTCGGACGGGCGACGGTCGCCGCCGAAGCGGTTGAGCTGCTTCAGCAGGTCCAGCGACGCGCGCTGCTGCGCGGCGGAGCGCAGGTCCGGGCGCTCCAGGTAGAGGATGGGGGATTCACCCGGGCGGAAAGCGGTGCCCTGATAAACCGCCGGCAGGAAGCCGGAGCTCCAATTCACCGAGCCGGCGCTGGGCTCCTGCTCGCCGTTGTAGAGCACCACATAGGGCGGCAGATCCGGGTTCAGGGAGCCCAGTGCGTAGGTGATCCATGCGCCCAGCGACGGACGGCCCGGGTTCAGGTCGCCGGTGTTGAGCTTGAGAATGGAGATGTCATGCGTGGCGCCGACGGTCACGCTGGACTTGATGAAGGTCAGCGTGTCCGCATGCTGGGCCAGGTTGGGCAGCAGGTTGGAGAACCACGCGCCGCTCTGGCCATATTGCTTCCACGTGCGCTGCTTGGAGGCAAACAGCTTGCTGACGCCGCCCTGGGTGGAGGTCTTGATGCCCTTCAGGAAGGACGCCGGCACCGGCGTACCGGCCAAGCGCTCGAGCTCCGGCTTGTAGTCGTAGAGGTCCAGCGTGGACGGGGCGCCGTTCTGATGCAGCCAGATCACGGACTTGATCTTGCCCGGGAAATGCGGCTGCTTGGCCGCCAGCGGGTCGACCAGCTCCGCGGCAGTGGCCGCGTTGATGTAGCCGATACCGGGGATGAAGCCGGTAGCAGCAGCTGCGCCCAGCCCGAGGCCGCTCTTGAGCAGAAAATCGCGACGGTTGATGCTCATGGTTATTTTCCTTGTCGTCAGATGTTGGGGTCGATCAGAAGCGGTAGGCGAAGTCGTTGGAGTTGGCAACGGTGTGCACCAGATCCACGAAGGCCGCGCCGCGCACCGGATTGATGGCGCCCGGATCCTTCAGACCGGTGGGCACGGCGGCTTCGAACTTGCCGTCAGCCACCTTCTTCTGAACGATCGCCTCTTCCTTGTTCAGGAAGTCCTTCAGTGCAGCCAGCTCGGTCTTGTTCGGCTCGCGGGAGAACAGGATCTGGTACAGGCGGCTAAGCTGGGCGGACTGCTCCTTGCCCGCTTCGTTGATGATCCGGCCGGCCAGCGCCTGGGACCAATTCACCACGATGTCGCTGTTGAACAGGGTCAGTGCCTGCAGCGGGGTGGTGGTCACGTCACGCTTGTGGTGGGCCTGCGACGGGTTGGCCGGGTCGAAGTTCTGCAGCAGGGGATACGGCAGGCTGCGACGGCTGAAGATGTAGATGCTGCGGCGGTTCCAGTCGGCTTTGTCCTTCGACACGGTCCATTGACGGTTGCCATCGAAGTCGGCCTGGCCGCTTTCCAGCACTTTGGCGATCGGCGGGAACACGGACGGGCCACCGACGACGTCGGTCAGCTGACCCGATGCGTACAGCAGCGCATCACGGATTTCTTCAGCCTCCAGGCGCTTGCGCGGATAAACCGCCAGCAGCTGGTTCTTCGGATCGATCTTGGCGACGTCCGGGCGCTCCTCGGACGACTGGCGATAGACCGCCGACAGCAGGATCTCCTTGTGCAGCTTCTTCACGCTCCAACCGTTCTTCACGAAGCTACCGGCCAGGTAGTCGAGCAGTTCCGGGTTGGTCGGCTTCTCACCGGCGCGGCCGAAGTCGGCGACGGTCGGCACGATGCCCTTGTCGAAGTACTGACTCCACACGCGGTTGGCATAGACCCGCGGGGTCAGCGGGTTGTTGGGGCTAGCCAGCCAGTTGGCATAGGCAGTACGGCGGCCGGAGGACGTTGCGGTCGGCTTGATCTCGAGCTTGTCACCGCCCCACAGGGTCGGGATGCCGGGCTGCACTTCCTCGGTCGGACGTTCATGAATGCCACCAAAGCGCACGAAGGTCGGCGGCGCATCCGCGTGACCCAGCTCCGTTGCAGTGGTGATGTTCACCGAGCCGCTGATCGGGCGCAGGTTGTCGAACTTGCGCAGTTCGGCCTGCAGCTTCTGGTATTCCTTCCAGGCCGCCACGCGATCGGGAGAGTGATCCTGGTGATCCTTGTTCTCGGCGGTCAGGCGCAGATAGCCAGCGGTATCGGTATCCGGGTTGAAGACGGTCTTGTGGCGGAAATTCACCCAGCGGTCGAGGGCGTTCCATTCGCTCTCGGGCTTGAAGATCGACTCGCGGCTGTCGGTGAGATAACGCTCTTTCTGATACTTGATGGCCGCCTCGCGATAAGGCTTGAGGATGGCCGCCTGCTTGTCGCGGATTTCCTTGGTCGCCTCGCGGTATTTGGCCTGCTGCTCGGAAAACTTCTTGTCCCACGCCGTTTCGGTGCCCTTCACCAGCGGTGCGCGCTGATCGAAAGACGTATTGGCGAGGAAGGCCTGCAGCTGGAAGTACTCCTTCTGGCTGACCTTGTCAGACTTGTGGTTGTGGCACCGGGCGCAGCCAATCGTCGATGCCAGGAAGGTCTCGCCGATGGTGTCGGTGATGTCGGTGGCGATCTGGTATTTGCGCTGCACCAGGTCGCGGGAATTGGCATTGTCCGGATAGCCGGCAATGAAGCCGGTTGCGATCTTGGCCTCCTGGCTGTCCGGCCACAATTCGTCGCCGGCCACCTGCTCGCGGATGAAGCGGTCGAAAGGCTTGTCGTCGTTGAAGGCCTTGATCACGTAATCGCGATAGCGCCAGTTGTTCGGCCGGGTCGAATCATTCTGGAAGCCGGAGCTGTCGGCATAGCGGGCCAGATCGAGCCAACGGCGGGCCTGACGTTCGCCGAAGTGATGGGAGGCCAGCAGGCGGTCGACGAGCTTTTCATAGGCATTCGGCGACTTGTCATTGACAAAGGCCTTGACCTCTTCCGGGGTGGGCAGCAGGCCCCAGGCATCGAGCGTCGCACGACGGATGAAGGTGGAACGGTCGGCCTCGGCCGACGGCTTGATACCGTTTTCCTCAAGACGGGCCAGCACGAACGCATCGATCGGCGTGCGCACCCATTTCTGCTGCTTGACCGAGGGCGGCTGCTGCTGCTTCACCGGTTGATAGGCCCAGCCATTCGGCACAGCCTTGGCAGCTACCGTTGCAGGCGCCGCTGCGGCTTTTTCGTCCCCTTCCGCGTGAATGGCAGATGCACTGACCGCCAAGGCAACCGCGATATAGATCCCTTTTCTTTTTAACATCAAGCAACCCCCAAAGGCCATTTAAGAACGACTGAATGGCGTCGAATCGGCAAGCGAGCCATGACCCGACACAATTCCTGGAAATAGACAAAGCGCCACGGAGTTCCAGACAAGCACGCAAGACTCGCAGGAACTCCCCGCACGCAACGACCATTTCAGTCGCATCAAACATGCCAATACCCCACACACCCCGCGAACGCGTCGCACACGCTTGCAAGATCATGTTTAAGAAGGATTTTATAAATATTAAAAATTGCAGCGCAGCGCATCCGCAAAAGGCCCTTCTGCAGGCAATGTTGAAGCAGCAACACGCTCCGCAGGCTCGCTGCTGCCCAACGCGCACCCCACCGTACAACCCCCTGCAGAAAAATTTAATCCGAATGGAAAATGGCCGATACGAACCGTGGCTCAATATCCGGACATTGACTGCTCAAATAATCACATCAAAAAATTCAGAAATGCATTAAGCCCAACAGCATATCTTTTTCTTATATGCCAGATAGCATTTATGGATACGCATATCGGCTTGTATTTTTCTCATTAAAACAACCACAAGGATTGCAGGATTTTTCCAAAAGGACGCACATTCAAACAAAGAGTTCAATTGGCACAGCGGTTGCTGAATGCATCTTGTCAATTCACATCTGATTAGAAGACGAAAGCCATCATGACCGATCGTTCCCACCGAACACATGACTCCTCGCTATTTCCGTCCGCATTCCGGCGCAAACCGATTGCGGCCCTGTTGATTGCCGGCCTGGCGATTTCTTCTGCTCCGGTGCACGCCGCAGGCGAGAAGACAGCCACCGAACTGCAGGGCGAACTGAACCGGGCCAATGCGGAAATCCAGCAACTCAAGCGTGAGCTCGAGAAATCACGCGGCACCCCCGCCGCCGTGGCGCCTGCCGCAGCACCTGTGGTGGCCAGCCCCCCCACGCCGGAGGAAGCCGTGGCGGCGGTGAAGCCCCAATCCCTGGATTCGGTGGTGATCCGTAGCCGCCGCCAGCTGGAAAAGCTCCACGACGTGCCCGTGTCGGTTTCCGTGGTTTCCGGTGGAGAACTTGCGCGCGAACAGGCCTCCGATTTCGAAGCCATCACCAAGCGCCTCGGCAACATCACCTTCAACCAGAACAACACCCGCGGCTCGTCCCTGTCGATCCGTGGCCTGGGTCGGCGCGGCTTTACCGAAACCCAGGACCCGAGCGTCGGCATCATCGTGGACGGCGTGCCCTACGGCCTTTCCCAGCTCGGCAACTTCGACTTCTACGACATCCAGTCGGTGGAAGTGGCGCGCGGCCCGCAAGGCACGCTGCAGGGCAAGGGCGCCAGCGCCGGTGCGCTCACCATTACGAGCAAGGCTCCGTCCTTCACACCCAGCTCGGACCTGGAAATCACCTACGGCCAGCGTGAAACCGTGCTGCTGAAGGGCGCCCTTGGCGGCCCCATCGTCGACGACCTGCTGGCCTGGCGAGGTTCCTTCGTAGTGGACAACCAGCGCGGCTATTACACCGTCGCCGAAGACTCGAACAAGCAGCTCGACACGATGTACAACCGCAACCGGGTCAGCGCCCGCACGCAGTTCCTGCTGACCCCGTCGGCGGACTTCAACGCCAAGCTGAGCCTGGACATCCAGCCGCGCGCGCCGCAGCTGCAGAACGGCCTGACCAACTTCGTGGACACGCCGCTCAACTACGCCAACGGCACGCTGGTGGATCCCAGCGGCACCGGCAACCGCACACGCCTGAACCGCAGCTGGTTCGCCGGCCGCAGTTTCGACTACAACACCTTCATCAACAGCATCACCCGCGAAGGCAAGGTCTACCAGAACGAGACCCAAGGCCAGACCGCGTCCAGCAGCGGCGCCGTTGCCGAGCTCAATTACAACCTCAACGACACCCACACGCTTACGTCGATCACCGGCTACCGCCAATACACCTTCCAGGCCCGCAATGACGAAGGCACGCCCTTCGACATCAGCAAGCTCGGCGGCGGCAGCGTGTTCTACAACCAGGCCAGCCAGGAATTCCGCCTGACCGGCAAGCCGAACAAGCTCATCGACTACCAGACCGGCATCTTCCTGCTGCGCACCGAGGACGAGGTCGAATCCCGCTCCGGCTACGGTGCCGATGCCGGCGCCTGGTTCGCCAACAACGCCCAGTACGGCACCCTCATCACCAACGCCGGTACCAACGTCGGCGCGGGTCGCTCACTGGCCACCGACTCACTGAGCGGCCTCTACAAGTGGGGCGAGCAGTACATCAAGACCTTCAGCAAGGCCATCTACGGCCAGGCCAACATCCACCTGACCGACCAACTGACCGTCACCGCCGGCCTGCGCATCGGTACCGAAGCGCGTTCCACGACCCAGTTCAACGCCCTCAACAACTTCGGCTACGGCACCGCGCTGAACCCGGTCTCCGTCCGCATCGACGGCGCCGGCAACACCCAGTCCCTCGGCGGCTTCAGCTCCGTGGCCTACACCACGGCCAGCGTCGCCAACGGAACCGCCGGCAACCTGACCGGCACCAACAGCGCAGCCCAGCTGGCCCAGGCCAACGCCGTTGCCCAAAAGTACTTCGGCGTCGCCAGCTACGCCGAGCTGAGCGTCGCCCAGAAGGCCCAGGTGGCCGCCGCCAAGGCGATCCGCGCCTCGCAGATCGCCACTCTGGTGAACAACGTGCGCAGCGACTACAAGGACCAGATCCATTCCGCGGTACTGAGCCCCAAGTACAAGATCAACGACGACATCACCGCCTACGCGAGCTGGCAATACGGCGAGAAGTCCGGTTCGGCACTGGTGGTCAATGGCATCCCGACCACCGTCAAACCTGAAAAGACCAACGCCTACGAACTGGGGGTCAAGAGCTTCCTGCTCAACAAGACCCTCACCCTCAATGCCGACGTCTTCCTGATGGACATCAAGGATTACCAGCAGACGGTCGTCGCGGTGGATGACTTTGCCACCCAGGACAACATCAAGAACGGCATCGCCAACCCCACCGCCTATGCCAGCGTGCAGGGCAATGTGAACAAGGTGCAGGTTTCGGGCGTCGAAGTGGACGCGACCTACAACGGCATCCCCTTCACCAGCTTCCGCCTGGCCGCGTCCTACAACGACGCCCGCTACAAGGACTTCAAGAACGCCGGTAAGCCGTCCGAACTGGCCTACCTGTCCAACCCCTTCATCGACCGCAGCGGCTCACGGCTAGGCGAAGCCCCCTTCTGGCAGGCCAACCTGAGCGGCGAATACCGCCGCCCGGTGCTCGGCGACAAGGTCTTCCACGCCAGCTTCACCACCGCCTACACCGGCAAGGCCAACACCGACGAGCTGATCTCCAACTACGCGTGGGTGCCCGACCATGCCACCACTGACCTGGCCATCGGCCTCGGCCACGTCAGGGGCAACTACGACGTGACCTTCATCGCCAAGAACGCCTTCAACGACACCGCCCACGAGCAGGGCTGGGCCAGCTACACGCCCTACCCCTACCCGCGCTGGTACGGCATCGTGTTCAGCGGCAAGCTCTGATCCGCAAGGACCGATCCACAATACGCCCGCCCGGCCCACCGGGCGGGCGCAACTGCATCGCAGCAAACAGTCTGAATGCCCAGCTGTTGCCTAATCAGCACCCCCATCGTTTTTCATTTGCTTACGTCTTTTTCACGATTCTTATCCGTCATTACGTAAATCACATCAAAGCCGGTAAAAAAACCAATTTATTTCCAAGACTTATTGAACTGAATATGGTTTTTCTTATTTCTTATAAGCCCACTTAGCAGGCGTGGCATAGCTATTGCGGAATGTGTCCTCGAATATCTACACGAGGAACTGTCCCGTCATGACCAGCAACATCCAGGCTCGACCGCGCTCCATCGCTCGTCGCAATGCCGTCGCCCGTTTCCGCCTGTCGCCGGTAGCCGCCGCCATCGCCGCCGTCTCGGTCCTCGCCAGCGGTGCCGTGCACGCCCAGGAAAAATCCAGCGCCGAGTTGCAATCGGAAATCACCCGTCTCAAGCAGGCCCTCGAAAAAGCCCAGCAGGAACTGCAAAAGAAGGAAGGCGGCAGCGCGCCCGCCGCCTCCGCCCCAGTCGCCACCGAAGCCGCCGCTGCGCCCGCCAAGGAAGAGCCCGTCGCCCTCGACGCCGTGGTGATCCGCTCCCGTAACCGCATCGAGCGCCTGCAGGACGTGCCGCTGTCGGTCTCCGTCGTCACCGGCAAGGAACTCGACCGCCTTGGCGCCGGCGACATCGCCGAGATCACCAAGCGGGCTGGCAACATCTCGTGGAACCAGGGCAACCAGCGCACCTCCAGCCTGTCGATCCGCGGCATCGGCAAGCAGGGCCAGACCGAAGCCCAGGATCCGCCGGTCGGCGTGATCGTGGACGGCGTCAGCTACGCCTATAACGCGCTGACCTCCAGCTTCAACTTCCACGACGTGGAAGCCGTGGAAGTCACCCGCGGCCCCCAGGGCACACTGCTCGGCAAGAACGCCAGCCTGGGCGCCGTCAACATCGTCACCCGCAAGCCCTCCTTCACGCCCAGCGCCGACTACTCGGTGACCTTTGGCCAGCGTGACCGCCTGATCGGCAAGCTCGCCGCCGGCGGTCCGCTGATCGACGATCTGCTGGCCTGGCGCGGCAGCTTCGTCGTCGAAAAGGGCCGCGGCGACATCTACAACACCAACAATCCCGACCTCACCTACCAGAACATCGAGCGCGTCTCCGGCCGCGTCCAGTTCCTGCTCACCCCGAGCGCCGACTTCAACGCCCGCGTCGCGCTGGAGCTGCAGCCCCGCTCGTCCGAAACCACCAACGGCCGCACGATCTACACGCCGACGCCGGCCACCTACGCCGACGGCTCCAAGAACCCGCTGAGCACCGACGCCTCCACCCGCCTGGGCCGCCGCTGGTTCACCCAGGGCAGCTACAGTTACGCCAACAACTACCTCTACGGCGGCGGGCAGAACGCCGTCAATGTCGATGCCGCCCGTGGCCTGGTCACCGGCAGCCGTGGTGCGTCCGCCGAACTAAACTGGGACCTGGGCAGCCACACGCTGACCTCCATCTCCGCCTACAAGGACTACCACTTCAATGCGGTCAATGACGAAGGCACCCCCTTCGACATCAACACCAATTCGGGTGGCTTCTGGAACGACTACCGCCAGATCAGCCAGGAAATCCGCCTGACGTCCAAGCCCGGCGGTTTCGTGGACTACCAGACCGGCCTCTATTTCATCAACGTTCATAACAGCAACGATTACCGCCGCTCGTGGGGCAACGATGCCGGCGCATGGTTCGCCAGCACGGCCCAGTACAACCGCCTGGATGCCGACGCCGCCGGCCGCTCGCTGATGCAGAATTCCCTCGGCCGGCTGTCCATGTCCTATAACAGCCCGACCGGCTATCAGTCCATCAACAACAAGAGCACGGCGATCTTCGGCCAGGCCAACTGGCACATCTCCGAGCCCTTCACCATCACCACCGGCCTGCGCCTGACCCAGGAAGACCGCACCAATACCGGCAGCAGCTACATCAAGGACAACGGCAACGGCGCCGAACTGAACCCCGTCTCCGTCAATGGCGTGCAACTGGGCGGCTTCAATTCCGATGCCAAGGGCGTGCTGGGCGCCAACAACGCAGCGCAGTTGGCGCTCGCCAACCTGGTCGCCCAGAAGTACTTCAACGCCGCGTCCTACTCGACCCTCACGGCAGCCCAGAAGCAGCAGGTGGCCGACGCCAAGAACATCCGCGCCTCCAACATCGGCGTGGTGTTCAACAGCACCGAGGCCGAAGCCTACCGCGCGGTGCTGCCGGCCTTCGTGATCAGCCCGAGCTACAAGTTCAACAACAACCTGACCGCCTACACCTCGTGGCAGCACGGCGAGAAGGCCGGTATCGCCCAGCTCACCAACGGCATCTCCAACCTGGTCAAGCCGGAGAAGAACGACTCCTTCGAAATCGGCTTCAAGTCCGCGCTGTTCGACAAGACGCTGATCCTCAACGCCGACGTCTACGTCACCAACATCCGTGACTACCAGCAGACCACGCGGGTCGTCGATGCCTACACCACCAACCTGAAGTCCGACGGCACCGTCTACTACACCAACGCCACCGGCAACGTGCCGAAGGTGCAGTCCAAGGGTGTCGAGTTCGACGGCGTATATGCCGGCATCAAGAACACCACGATCCGCTTCTCCGGCGCCTACACGGATGCCCGTTACAAGGACTTCACGAACTCCGCGCAGCCCAACGAGAACGGCTACACGGGCGCGGCGCCGTACCAGGACGTCTCCGGCCAGACCCTGCCGGGCGCCTCGAAGTGGACCTTCAACGTCGGTGCCGACTACAACCGCCCGGTGTTTGGCGACAAGGTGTTCCACGCCAGCTTCAACACGGCCTATTACAGCCGCTTCAACTCCGATGTCTCCCTGTCCAGCTATTCGTGGATTCCGGACTACAGCGTCACCGACCTGTCGGTGGGCATCGGCAAGGCCGACCGCTCCTACGACGTGAGCCTGCTGGTGAAGAACGCCTTCAATGACAGCACCCCGCTGTCCGCCACATGGAACAGCTACGTGCCCGCGGTGCCCCGCTGGGTCGGCGTGATGTTCACCGGCAAGCTGTAAGCAAGAACCTCCTCGTCTCTCGAGATTTCCCCCGGGGCCACCCGGGGGTTCTTTTTGACTACGAGTGCTTTGAATTCAGCAGCGCCATGCGCCGATTCCAGCAGCGATTCTGCTGCTGAACTCCAAGCCCTTGATAACAAAGACCACTCCAACACAAAGGGCATGGCATCAAGATTGCCTATTCACCGGGATCGCCACTCCGGCGTCATTCCGGAACTCCGTTTCCGGCCCCTGTCGTCCGTCACAAGAAAGGCATCCCGGTGAAACGTCTCCTGTATCAGATCCACCGCTGGGCGGGCATTGGCCTGGCCCTGTTCATGTTCATCTGGTTCCTGTCCGGCCTGGTCATCATGTACGCCGGCCCGTCGGCACTGGGCAAGACCGAACAGCTGGCCCACCGCGAGCTGCTCAACCCCGAGTTCGGCTGGCTGAGCCTGGGCGAGGCATGGACGCGCAGCGCCGCCGAGCGCCCCCAGGGCAAGGCCGTCGTCACCGACGCGCGCCTGGTCCGCCAGGCCGGCCAGCCCCTGTGGCTGGTGGAAGACAGCCGCGGCGGCCGTTTCGCCCTGTCCGCCACGGACGGCCGCGTGCATGAGACCTCCGCCGACGAGGCCGCGCAGATTGCCGCCCAATGGCTGGCCGCCGACAGCGCGCCCGTTGCAGCAACGCCGACCTACCTCGACACCGGCATCCAGGACAGCGCCGTGCGCAACCACGAAGCGCTGCGCCCCTTCCATCGCTTCACCGTCGGCGACAGCGGGCGGGAGCTGCTGATCTCCGCCCGCACCGGCGAAGTGGTGCGTGACTCGACCCGCCTCGACCGCGTGCTTTACTGGACCGGCAACTGGATCCACCTGCTGCGCCCTCTCGAAACCGCCGGCCTCAGCGCCGACACCCGCCGAACGGTGCTGGCCTGGCTCGGTTTCATCGCCTTCGCCGCCTGCCTCACCGGCCTCATCATCGGCTGGCAGCGCTGGCGGCCGGGCTGGGGCGGTCGCCCCACCTACAAGGAGGGCCGCACCCAGCCCTACCGGGAGTTCTGGTCCAAGTACCACTTCTGGACCGGCCTGCTCGGCGGCAGCGCCGCGCTGCTATGGGCCCTCAGCGGCTACCTCAGCAACAACCCCTTCCAGCTGTTCTCTGCGGCAACGCCCAACAAGGAGGAACTGGCCCGCTACCAGGGCGCCGAGCTGCCGGCCGTAATGCGCGACTGGCGCCCGTCCGCCTTTGTCACCGCCGACGAGAGCCGCCGCGTCGTCGAGCTCGCCTGGCGCCGTCTCGGCGACAAGGCCGTGCTGGTCGCCCAGGCCGCCGACGGCAGCCGCCAGCCGCACAACGCGGAGGCCAGCGTAAGCCGCTTCGACGCTGCCGCGCTGGCCCAGGCCGCCGGGCGCCTCGCCCCCGGCAGCAAGGTCGCCGCCCAGACCACCCTCGACGCCTACGACAGCTACTACTACCCGCGCCATCACCAGGGCGCCGTCGAGCGCCCGCTGCCGGTGGTCCGCATCGACCTGGACGACAAGGGCGCCACGCGTCTTTACATCGACCCGCAGGACGGCCGCCTGCTGCTGCGCCAGGACGACAGCCGCCGCGTCTATCGCTGGCTGTACTCCGCGCTGCACCACTGGGACTTCGGCGTGCTCTACCAGCGCCCCCTGTGGGACGCCTGGATGCTGGTGTGGGTGCTGCTCGGCGTCGTCCTTGGCGCCAGCAGCGTGGTGATCGGCTGGCGGCGCCTGCGCCGTACCTTCGAAACCGACAAGCCGAAACCCAAGGCCAAGCCCCAGACCACCGGCCAACCGCGCCTGGCTACCGACAGCCCGGCAAGCTGAACACCGCTTTTACAACCGACCTAGGAAACACCGCATGAAGCGCACCACCCTGATCGCCGCCACCCTCGTCCTCGCCGCCGGCGCCGCCATCGCCCAGCAGGCCGCCGAGGCGCCCAAGCTGCCCCTCGGCTTCTTCGTCACCAGCGTCGGCCTCGGCAAGGGTGCCGACCTGGGCGGCCTAGCCGGCGCCGATGCCCACTGCCAGAAGCTGGCCGCTGCCGTCGGCGCCGGCAACCGGACCTGGCGTGCCTACCTGAGCACCCAGGCCGCCGACGGCCAGCCGGCCGTCAACGCCCGCGACCGCATCGGCAAGGGTCCGTGGGCCAACGCCAAGGGCGCCATCATCGCCAACGACGTGGCCCACCTGCACGGTGACACCGTCGAGCTGGGCCAGCTGGGCAGCAACCTGCACCGCACCACCGCACTGACCGAGAAGGGCGACCCGATCAAGGGCGTCGGCGAAACCCCGAACCAGCACGACATCATCACCGGCTCCAAGCCCGACGGCCGCGCCTACGCCGACGCCGCCGACCACACCTGCAAGAACTACACGAGCAGCGGCGAAGGCAGCGTGCAGCTGGGCCACTCCGACCGCACCAACCGCGGCGCCACCGGCGGCAACGTGTCGTGGAACTCCACCCACGGCAGCCGCGGCTGCAGCCAGGACGCGCTGATCGCCACCGGCGGCGCCGGCTACTTCTACTGCTTCGCTACCAACTGATCCACCCGCCCCGGCCTGGCCGGGGCCTCTGCGCGGGGCCTGGCCCCGCCCGATGACCACCATGCGCTCCTTTCCGATCGCCCGCCGCTTCGCTTCCGGCCTGGCCGTGCTGGCCTTGAGTCTGGCCGCAGACACCGGCCTTGCCGCGTCGTCCCGCGCCAGCACGGCGCAGGTCGAGGCCGAACTCGTCGCCTCCGCCGCCGCCATCCGCCCCGGCGACGAGATCCAGCTTGGCGTGCGCCAGAAGATCATCCCCCACTGGCACACCTACTGGGTCAATCCCGGCGACTCCGGCCTCGCCACGCAGATCGCGTGGACCCTGCCCAACGGCGCCCGTGCCGGCGACATCCAGTGGCCAATACCGGGCCGCTTCAAGCTCGGCCCGGTGGTCAACTACGGCTACGAGAACGAAGTCACCCTGCTCACCACCGTCACGGCACCGGCCGATCTGCCGGCAAGCGGACGCTTTCCGGTGAAGGCCACGGTGGACTGGCTGGTCTGCCAGGAAACCTGCATCCCGCAGCAGGTCGAGCTGGAACTGACGCTGCCCGTGCAGGCCACCGGCAGCACCGTCGGCCCCGGCAGCCCGCTGATCGAAGCGGCCCGCGCCCGCCTTCCCGTCACTAGCCCGTGGCCCGTCGATGCCCGCGTAGGCAAGGACACGCTGGCGCTGCGCATCACCGATGCACGGCTGGCTGCCCGTTTCGCCAGCCAGGCGCCCGGCGAGCTGTGGTTCTACGCCGAGCAGTGGGGCAAGACCGCCCATGACGCGCCGCAGCCAGTCACCGTCGTCGGCGAAACCCTCGAAATCCATATCAAGCCCGGCGAGGAGCCACCCAAGGACGGGGAAACCCTCGCCGGCGTGCTGAGCATCAGCAACGATGACGGCCAGACGCAGGGCTACCGCATCGCCGCGCCGGTGTCGGCCGCCGCCGGGGTCAGCGCCGGGGCGACGCCAACCGGCGAGAACGCCGACCTCTCCGTCGGCATGGCCGTGCTGCTGGCCCTCGCCGGCGGGCTAATCCTCAACCTGATGCCCTGCGTCTTCCCGGTGCTGTCGATCAAGGCCTTGTCGCTGCTGCGCCACGCCGGTCACGACCGCCGGCGGGTGCGCCTGCAGGGCCTCGCTTACACCGCCGGCGTGCTGGCCAGCTTCGCGGCCCTCGGCGCCGTGCTGATCGCCCTCAAGGCCGGCGGCACGCAGGTCGGCTGGGGCTTCCAGTTCCAGTCGCCACCCTTCGTGCTGGCGGTGGCCTACCTGATGTTCGCGGTCGGCCTCAGCCTGTCCGGCGTGTTCACGCTGGGCGGTTCGGCGGCCGGTATCGGCGCCTCGCTGGCCGACAAGCCGGGCTACGCTGGCAGCTTCTTCACCGGCGTGCTGGCCACGGTGGTCGCCACGCCGTGCACCGCTCCCTTCATGGGCGCCGCCCTCGGCTTCGCGCTGGGCCAGCCTGCGCCGGTGCTGCTGGCGGTGTTCCTCAGCCTTGGCCTGGGTCTCGCCCTGCCCTACCTGCTGCTGTGCTTCTGGCCGGCGCTGCAGCGCGCGCTGCCGCGCCCCGGCGTGTGGATGGAGCGCGTCAAGCAGGCGCTGGCCTTCCCGATGTACGGCGCCGCCGTGTGGCTGGTGTGGGTGCTGGCCCAGCAGGCCGGCCCCAACGCCATCGCCATCGCGCTGGGCGGCATGCTGGCCATCGCCTTCGCCGCGTGGCTCTACGACAGCAGCCGCAACGCCCACGTGTTCGCCCGCCACGGCAGCACCGGCCTGGCCGTACTGACCCTGCTCACCGCGCTGGTCGGCGGTTATGCCGGCGTGCAGTCCAGCGCCGCCAATGCCGCGGCCCCAGCCACGGCCGGCACCGCCAAGCACGCCTGGGAGCCCTATAGCAAGGCCCGCTTCGACGAACTGCGCGCCGCCGGCAAGCCGGTGTTCGTCAATTTCACCGCTGCCTGGTGCATCACCTGCCTGGCCAACGAGAAGGTCGCCCTCAGCGACGCCGGCGTGGCCGACGCCTTCCGCCAGGCCGGCATCACCTACCTGAAGGGCGACTGGACCAACCAGGACCCGCAGATCTCCGCCCACCTGGCCGAGTTCGGGCGCAGCGGCGTGCCGCTGTACCTGCTCTACCCGGCTGGCGCCAGCACCGCGCCACAGGTGCTGCCCCAGCTGCTCACCCCCGCCACGGTCCTGTCCGCCATCGCTGCGGCCGGACCAGCCACCGCTTCCCCCAAACTCGCCAAGGAGTAATCACGATGCCCTTCGCCCTCGCCCGCAAGCTCTCCCGCCGCAACCTGCTCAAGCTGGCCGTCGCCACCCTGCCGCTGGCCGCCGTCGGCAGCGCCCACGCCAACGCCGAGATCGGCCAGCCGGCCCCGGCCTTCACTGCCCAGGGCGCCGACGGCAAGCCGGTCAGCCTGGCCGCCTACAAGGGCAAGACGGTAGTGCTCGAATGGACCAACCACGAGTGCCCCTTCGTCGTGAAGCACTACGAGAGCGGCAACATCCCGCAACTGCAGAAGGACGCCACCGCCAAGGGCGTGGTGTGGCTGCAGGTGATCTCCTCGGCCCCCGGCAAGCAGGGCCATGTGGAAGGCGCCTCGGCAATCAAGATCAACGGCTTCCGCAACGCCGCGCCGAGCGGCGTGGTGCTCGACCCGGACGGCAAGCTGGGCAAGCTCTACGGCGCCCAGACCACGCCGCACCTGTTCATCGTCGATCCGGCCGGCAAGCTGGTGTACAAGGGCGGCATCGACAGCATCCCGTCGGCCCGCAAGGACGACATCGCCAAGGCCGACAACTACGTGAAGCTGGCCCTCGCCGACCTCGGCGCCAACCGCCCGGTGGCCCACGCCAGCACCAAGCCCTACGGCTGCTCGGTGAAATACGCCGACTGAGCCGCGCTCCAGCGAAAAAGGGGCGGGCCGCCGACCACACGGCGCCCGCCCCTTTCGCATTCAATCCGTCATCCCGCCACAGCGGGAATCAGATCGCGGAACGCTCAGTCCGCCCGCTCGCTGCGGCGCTCCAGATCCTGCTCGAAGGCCGCGATGATGGCCTCTTCCCGGCTATCGAAAAGCGGCCCCGGCAGGCCGGCGTAGCTGGCCAGCGTCGGCGCCTCGCTGTCCTCACTGGCGAAGTGGAACAGGAACTCCCCATCCGGCGTCGCATACACGCTGAACAAACGGTTGGCGTACACCACCGGCAGCTCGGCGCCCAGGCTGCCGATCTCCACGTCGTAGAGTTCGCAGGCCGCCTCCAGCGCCGCTTCGTAGCTGTCTTCAAACGGGCTGTCCTGGTAGGTGTCGTCGTCGAGTTCCACGCCGGCCGCTTCGTACACATAGCCGCCCGCCTGGGGCACGTGCCAGATCGCGAAGTCGATGTGTTGGAAAACCTTGCTCACCTGCTTGGCCATTTTTCGTCTCACTGATTGATGCGTGTTCGGGCCCGAACTATAGCAATGCCGGGCCGGCAAGGCGCGATAACGCGGGATCCGGGCCACCCTTGATACCGGTTAAAGCCCTGGCCACCGGCTTGGCCGACAATGCCTGCTCCCAGCCCCACTACGCGGAAGAAAGACATGCAGAACAGACCGTGGATCACCCTGGCGCTCGGCGCGCTCACGCTGCTGACCGTACCCGGCCAGGCATCCTTCGCCGCCGACGCCCACCATCATCACGAACACCACGGTGCCGCTCCGGCCGCCGGGCTGCATCTGAACGCTGGCGCCCGCTGGGAGACGGACGCCCCGCTGCGGCAGGTCATGGGCGACATCAACCAGGCGCTGGCCGACGCGCTGCCGGCCATTCACCGGGAACGCTTCGGCAAACGCGACTACACGGCCCTCGCCAGCACCGTCGAGCGGAAGATCGCCTATGCCGTCGAGCACTGCCGGCTGGCCCCCGAGGCCGATGAAATGCTGCACCTCATCATTGCCGACATGCTGGGCGGCGCCGAGATGATGCGCGGCAAGACGCCCGGCCAACGTCACGCCGGTGCCGCCCGCCTGCAGAAGGCTCTGCAGGCCTACGGTACCTACTTCGAGCATCCCGGCTGGCAACCCGCGGCGGACTGACGCCCCCCACACACAAGCGAAAAAAACCCGATGGCGCGGGGGGCGGCATCGGGCGGTACTTCACCCCCACCAGACGGGGGCATCCGTCATCCTGTTGCTGGCGGTTTCGGTAGCGTAATCCACGTACATGATGCGGCCCTTGGCGGAACTGGGCAGTGAGCGAGAGAACAAGCTCGGCTCCCTGAACCAGGCCCGCCAGGGCGGCAAGGCGGCCCTCGACAACTACCCGATCGACCCCAACCTGCTGGCCCAGCTGCAGTCCAACATGCCCCAGGTGCGCGAGCAGATGAAGCAGCAGAACGTAGCCCCGATCCTGCTGGTGATGCCGCAGATCCGCCCGCTGCTGGCCCGCTACGCGCGGCTGTTCGCGCCCGGCCTGTCCGTGCTGTCGTACAACGAAATCCCGGAGCAGCGGGAAGTCAGCATCGTCGGTTCGCTGGGCTGAGCCCTGCCCCACCGCGGGCGGCCCGGCCAGGCGCCCGCATATGTTTTGCAGAATTTCTTGGTTCCGCCCGCGGCCGGGTGGAAATAGATTGGGTAGCCGGACCGCGACCGCGGGTCCGCACCCGATCCACCAAGGAGTCTGCCCATGGCCGAAGCTGCTGCCCCCCAACTCAACCCGCTGGCGCGGGACTTTCTCGCCCGCCTGCCGCAAGAGCCCGTCCCCGGCAAGCAGCTCCATCGCACGGAAAGCGGCGCAGTCGTGGGCGACTGGTTCGGTTTCCAGCTGTCGAGTGCCTTTCAGCCCATCGTCGATGGCCGCAGCGGCGTGATCGTCGGCCGCGAGGCCTTACTGCGCAGCCACGGCACCAGCGAGCACGGCCTTTCCCCTTGGAGCCTGTTCTCCACGGCGGCGGAGGATGCCCGTCTGATCGCCCTCGACCGCCTGGCCCGCACGCTGCATCTGCTCAACGCGCTGACCGCCGGTAACGACCAGCCGCTCTTCCTCAACGTACACGGCCGCCTGCTCGCCGCCGTCTGCGACGACCACGGCCGCGCCTTCCGCCGCGTGGTGGACGCCCTCGGCGTGCCGCCGGACAGCATCGTCATCGAGACGCCGCCGGAGGCCAGCGCCCAACCCGACCTGCTGGCCTTCGTGCTGCGCAACTACCGCAGCAACGGCTTCCGCGTCGCCGTGAACGTGGCGTCCCCTGCCCAATGGCAGGCCATCTCCAATACCGTGTGGCCGCATTTCGTGAAGGTGGACCGGCGCAAACTCGGCTACGGTGTCGAAGCCCACGAAAGCCTGACATGGCTGAGCAGCCTGCGCGAAGACGCCCGCATCATCGTCACCCACGTGGAAGAGCCCGCCCCGGAACTGGCCGCCGAGCATGTGCTGCTGCAGGGCTACGCCTACGGCCACCCGGTTGGGGCGACGGCATTCGCGCAGGAACAGCCCGCGAGCAACGGCTGATCTGGCAAATACCGTGGAGGCGAACCGTGGGGGCGAATTCATTCGCCCAAAGTCGGCTGAACGAAGTCCGCGGGCGAATGAATTCGCCCCCACGGGCTTGGACAGCGCATCCTCGTCAGGCGCCAGGCGGCGCGGCTCAAACACCGCCCTGCCCCGCGACAGCCTCCCACCTCAGGCGTGCAGCCAGCGCCGGTGCAGGCTGCGGGCGGCGTGGTCGAGCAGGTAGCCGAGGAAGCCGATCACCAGGATCGCCGCCATCAGGTCCGAGTAGGCCAGGCGGTCGCGGGAATCGAGGATGAAATAGCCCAGCCCGGCTGACACGCCGAGCATTTCCGCCGGCACCAGCACGATCCAGATGATGCCGATGGCCAGCCGCACGCCGGTCAGGATGTGGGCGGTGATGCCGGGCAGGATCACCCGCAGGATCGTCTCGCGACGGGTCGCCGACAGGCTGCGCGCCAGCAGCAGCCAGTTGGGGTCGAGCTGGGCCACGCCCGACGCGGTGTTGAGCAGGATCGGCCACACCGCCGCGAAGGCCAGCAGGAAGTACACCGGCGCATCGCCGACGCCGAGCACCATCACCGCCAGCGGCATCCACGACAGCGGCGAGATCATCCGCGCAAACTGGAACAGCGGCGTCGTGCTGCGGGAGAACCACTTCGACAACCCGGTCAGCACGCCAAGGGGAATGCCCAGCACCAGCGCGATGGCGAGGCCGATGCCGACCCGCTGCAGGCTGATGCCCACGTGGGTCCATAGGTCTCGCCCCTGCAGCAGTTGCAACAGCGCCTCGAAGGCCGGCACGGGTGCAAAGCTGGCCGCCACCGGCGTGTGGGACGCCAGCCAGCCGGCGCCGACGGCCCACAGCAGGGCCGCGGCCAGCAGGCCGGTGAGCGGGAGCAGGAGATTCGCCACCATCACACCGCCAGCACTTCCTTGCGCAGCAGGTCGGCCGGCAGCCCGAAGGCCGACGGCCCGCCGACGGCGGCGATGGCCTTGCGCACGAAGCGGTCATCCACCAAGTCGCGGGCGGCGAAGCGCGGGTCGAGCTTGGCCAGGAAGGCGTTGTCGCCCTCCACCTTGGTCTTCTGCAGCACGCGCACCAGCTCTTCGGTGTAGGACGGGAAGGGATAGGGCTGGAAGTCGATGCGCCGCTGGTACCAGCCCTTGTTGCGCGCCGCGCCGCTGGCCTCGTAGCTGGCGTAGTCGGTGGTCGCCAGCACCTTGGCGAGCACCTGCGGGCTATGCGGCGTGTAGCGGTTGTCGTCGGCGCTGGACAACAGCTTGGCGGCGTCGAGCTGGTTGCTGCGGGTCCACAGCTGGGCTTTGACGATGGCGTTGGTGACGCGCTGGGCCCATTCCGGGCGCTCGGCGATATCCCGCTCGGCAAGAAAGGTCACGCAGCAGGCGTGGTTCTTCCACACGTCGCCGGACAGGCGCAGCACCTTGCCGACGCCGGCGGTCTCGGCCAATGCGTTGAAAGGATCGGCGACGATGAAGCCGGCGATGGACTTGCCGGCCAGCGCCGACACCATCTCGGCGGGCGGCAGCACGATCAGGTTCACCTCGTTGCGGGCCAGGCCCGCGTCCCGCGCCTTGGTCACCGGCACCAGGCCGTTGGCCTGCAGGATCTGCTGCAGCAACACGTTGTGGATCGAGTACCAGAACGGGATCGCGACGGTCTTGCCACCCAGCTCGGCAACGCTGTTGATGCCCGGCGCCACCGTCAGCGCCGAGCCGTTCACGTGGTTCCAGGCCACCACCTTGGCCGGGAAGCGCGTGCCGTAGCGCACCCACAGGGTGGCCGGCGACAGCAGGTGGATGACGTTAACCTGGCCGGCGACGAAGGCCTCGACGATCTGCGCCCAGCTGCGGAACAGGCGTGGCTTCTCGACGCGCAGGCCTTCCGCCTCGAACAGCTTGCGGCCGTGGGCGACGAGTAGCGGCGTGGCGTCGGTGATCGGCAGGTAGCCGATCTTCACCGGCAGGTCGCTGCCCGCGCCCTGGGCCAGCGCGTCACCGGCAGACAGCAGCGGCGCCGCCACGCTGGCGGCGGTGAGCGCCGACAGGCGCAGAAAGTCGCGGCGGCTCAGGCCGCAGCCGCAGTCCGGCGACTGGCAGATATGGATGGAACGGGAGTCGGATCGGTAATCCATGAAGTCGGTCTCCGGTGGGAGTTTCAGATCAATGCGCGGTCGAGTGCAGTTTTATTGGCTGCTGTGGCGTAGCGCCGCGAGGATGGCCAGGCGCAGCGCGGAGACGGCCTCGGGGAAATCCTCCCGCGGGCGCGGAATGTCCACCGTCCACTCCTGCACCAGCCGGCCCGGCCGGCCACCCATCAGCACGATGCGGTCGGCGACCAGAATGGCTTCGTCGATGTCGTGGGTGACCAGCAGCACCGCCGAATGCCAGCGATGCACCACGTCCACCAGCAACGCCTGCATCTCGGCGCGGGTGATCGCGTCGAGCGCCGAGAAGGGTTCATCGGCGAACAACAGCTCCGGTTGCCGCGCCAGCGCACGTGCGAGCGCCGCGCGCTGGGCCATGCCGCCGGACAGCTCGGACGGATAGGCCGCCTCGCGGCCGGCCAAGCCCACCGCATCGATGGCGGCGGCCACACGCTCGGCCAGTTCGGCCCTGGCCGCCTTCGGCTGGTGCGCGAAATCGAGGCCGAAGCCGACGTTGCCGGCCAGGTTCAGCCACGGCAGCAGGCTCGGTTGCTGGAACACCAGCGCGCTGCGCGGATGGGGTTCGACCAGCCCGTCACCGAGGAAGCGCACCTCCCCCGCCACCGGTTTTTCGAGGCCGGCCAGCACGCGCAGCAGCGTGGACTTGCCGCAGCCGCTGCAGCCCATCAGCGCGACGATCTCGCGCCGGCGCACCGTCAACGAGACGCCGTCGAAGATGGTGCCCACACCGGCATGGGCATAGGACAGGCCACTGCCTTCCAGCACCGCCGGCGCGCGGCCGGCTTCGGCGATTGCCGGTTCCGCCAGCGGGCTGTTCATGCGGCCCTCAGGGCGGCGTGGCGTTCCAGCTCGCCGTGCAACTGGGTCAGGCTCGGCGTGACGACCGGTACGAAGGCGGCCTCCAGCCAACGCCGGGCGAAGTCGCCGGTGGTCGCCAGCAGGTAGGCGCGGCCGCCAGTGGCGTCCAGTTCCAGGTCGGCCGCCTCGCGGACGATGCCGGCCAGGCGGATGCGGATGCGGAACAGCGTCGCCGCCTGGACTGCAAAACTTCCGTCAGCAAGGCCGTTGCGCAATGCAGAGATGGCGTCCGCCAGATCGGTCTCGATGCCGTCGATGCGCGCCTGTAGCCCGGCCCGGGCGGCGCTGCCACTGGCCTTCGACGCCGCAAGGCTGGCCCGCGCCAGGCCGATGGACATGCCGCACTGCAGGCTCAGGAAGGCTGGCCGCACCCGCGGCAGGAAAGCGCGCGCATCGGCGGCGATCAGTTCTCCCGCCCCCGAGGCCACGCCACGGATGTCGATGGCCGCGGTGTTGCTGCCGCGCAGGGCCAGCAGTTCCAGGTCGTCGCTGCGCACCGCGCCAGGCGTGTCGTGGAAAAGGGCCACCACCGCCGGCGGCTGGCCGTCGGTCGGCTCCACCGCCGCCGCCACCACGTAGCCGCTGCGGCGCAGATTGGTGACCCACGGCAGGCGGCCATCGAGCGTCCAGCCGTCCGCCGTCGGCGTCGCGGCGACAGACAGGTTTTCAATGCCCGACAGGTACTTCATGGCATTGGACAGGCCGGTCGCGCCAGCCAGCTCGCCGCTCAGCAAGGCCGGCAGCGTGCGCTCGCGCAGCGCGGTGTTATCGCTGTCGAGCAGATAACCGATGAAGCAGCGCTGCCCCCAAAAGACGAAGGCGACGGTCAGTGAATGTTCGGCGACGCGGGCGATAGCCTCCACCGCGTCCCAGGTGCCGCCACCGCTGCCGCCCAGTTCCGCCGGCACGCCGATGCGGAAGAAACCGGCGGCGCCGAGCACCGGCACCACTTGGTCGGCATAGGTCGCGTCCCGGTCGAGGGATGCCGCGTGGGCGGATACCCAGGCCAGCGCGTCGTCCTGACTACGGATCGTCTGCGTCATGCTTCCAGCGCTCCCGGTCGGTAGGCTTGCAGCTCGGGGTTGATGCCGGTGCCGGCCAGGTTGTTGGCGAAGTTGCACAAGGTCGCCAGGCTCACGCCGAGGATGACTTCCAGCACCTGCTGCTCGCTGAAGCCGGCGGCCAAGAAGTCGGCCAGCTCGCCCTTGCCGACGTTGCCGCGGGTCAGGATCACCGCGCGGGTGAAGGCCACCAGCGCGTCGAAACGGGCGTTGCCGGTGCTCGCCCGCTCCTGCAGCGCGCGCACCAGATCCCGCTCGAGGCCGGCCTTCTTGAGGGCGATGGCGGTATGCCCGGCCACGCAGAAGTCGCAGCCATGCACGCTGGCGGCAGTGATCTGCACCACTTCCCGCTCGGCCAGGCTGAGGCTGGCGCGGGCGTTGATGCCGGACACCGTGAGGTAGGTTTCGAGGGCCGCCGGCGCATTGGCCAGCACACCGATCAGGTTGGGCAGGAAGCCGTTGTTGGTGATCACCGTGTCGATGAAGGCACGGCTGCCCTCCGGCGCGGTGGCGGGGGTATGGACGGTCAAGCGGGTCATGGAAATCTCCACAGCATTGTTCGTGATGGAGCCATTCTCCCCATCGGGCGGGACGCCCTCTATGCACGAACGTCGCTGCTTTTTGCTCTTTCGTCTAACGGTGTGTGTGTGGCAGCGGATTGCGGCGCGCGCGCTGGAAGGCGCCCGGTTGCTCGCCGATCACTTTCTTGAAGGCGCGGGTGAAGGCCGCCTGGGAGTAGTAGCCAACGTGCTCGGCAGCCCGCAGCACACTGTCGCCGCTCTGCAGCCGGCGCGCGGCGATCTTCATGCGCACCTGCAGCAGGAACTGGGCCGGCGGCTGGCCGCTGGCCTCGACGAAGTGGCGACAGAAACTGGCCCGCGACATGCGCGCCACGCGGGCCATGTCCTCGATGGACCAGGGCTTGCCGGGCTCGCGCAGCAGGTCGTCGAGCAGCGGTGCGAACTCCGGCCGCCGCGCCACTGCCAGCAGGCCGGCAGCCACATCGTCGCGGCGCGCCACCTCACGGATTACGTAGAAGAACAGCAGCTCGGTGAGACGCTCGATCAGCGGCGACGGCGCGCCATCGCCCCGCTCCGCCTCGGCGAGGATCAGATCGAACAGCGGCGCCACCGCCTTCAGCGCGGCGGAATCGGCGCGGATCAATACATAGTCGGGAAAGGCGCCGCGGAACAGCTCGCCGAGCAGGCCACGGAACTGGAAGAAGCCGCAGGCCAGCCCGCAGGCGCCGTCCAGCGCCGGCACCATCGGCTGCATGTCGCAGGGCTCGAAAGCCGGCCCCGCATCGGGCTCGGGCGTCAGGCAATGGGGAATATCGCGCAGCAGGAAGACCCCTTCCCGCTCGCCGAGGGCGATCGGCGCCTGGCCGTCGAGGTGCAGGTAGGACTGGCCACGCAGCACCAGGTGGAAGCTGGCCTTCTCCCGGCCGGCGGTGGACGCCCGCCACGGCCCGCAATACTGGCCCACGTGGAAGACGGTGGCGTCCAGTTCGAGCCCGCTGACCAGCCAGTGGGCAAGACGATCGGTTTCGGTGCTCATGGGTTCGTTGTCCGGCGTGAAGTGGCCTCAAGTGTTGCCAAGGCCAACCGGAAAACGAACCAATTAAAAGTGCTTTGCTTATCGCCGCGAGCGGGAATGAGGAACGATCCACAAACCCAACAGCATCCCGGCCACCAGCGCCAGCGCGGACGAAGAGCCGAAGCCCAGGGAGACCACCGCCGGCCCGGGGCAATAGCCGGCCAGGCCCCAGCCGGCGCCGAACAGCGCGCTACCGACAATCAGGCGGGCATCGATGGCGCGCTTGGGCGGCAGGCACACCGGCAGCCCGGAAAAGGTCGCGCCGCGACGGCCGATGAGCACCACGCCAACCCGCGCCGCGGCGATGCCACCGACCATCACGAAGGCCAGCGACGGATCCCAGGCGCCAAAGATATCCAGAAAGCCCAGCACCTTGGCCGGGTCGGTCATGCCCGACAGCAGCAGGCCGACGCCAAACAGCAGGCCCGACAGCAGCGCACCGAGCAAGCCGATGGCACGGGCTGCACCGGTAGGCTGTGCGGTGGTCACCGCGACGGCGGCACGCTCATTCAGGTGGGAGGCGCTCATGCCCCTGCTCCCCCCAGCCCGTGCCGCACCAGGAATACCACCGCGATCGCGCTGCCCATGAACACCGCCACCGCCGCCAGCGAACTCAGGGACAGGCGAGCCAGGCCGCACACCCCGTGACCGCTGGTGCAGCCGTTGGCGAAACGCGTGCCGACACCAACCAGCAAACCGGCCAGCAGCAGGACACGTGCGTCGGGGGCCTCCGCCGGAGCCGGAACACCCAGCCCTGGCGCGAACAGGTGCAGCACCAGCGGCGCCAGCAACAAGCCGGCCACAAAGACGAAACGCCAGGCCCGATCGCCCGGTGCCCGCAGCAGCCCGGCCAGGATGCCGCTGATTCCAGCGACGCGGCCAGTCACCAGCAACAAGGCGGTGGCAGCCAGCCCGATCAGGGCCCCGCCAGTGACCGCAGACCAGGGCGTGAAGGCCTGCCAGGCGATACTCATTGGATACCTTTCGTTTGGTGAAGCGATCCCACCGGCCAACTCACTGTGGCGGCGAACAGTGGATTAACCTGCCCCGCGGATCACAGCGCCCAGGAATACCCCACCGTCAGCACGTCCTGGCTCATGCGCAGGTCGGCCTCGCCGCCGCCGAAGCTGGCGGGGATGGAGCCCGAGCCGGACACCGTGGTCCGGGGCACCCGGGTATAAGCCACGCTCCACTCGCCGCCGGGCGCACTCTTGAAGCTGGCGCCGAGGCTGTAATGGTTGCGCACCACGCCGGGGGCGAGGATGTTAACAAAAGTCTGGTTGGCCGGCACAGCCTGCTGGTTGCGGCTGACGCCGGCGCGCAGGGTCAGGCGTTCGTCGGCCTTGTAGATTGCGCCGATCTTCACGGTGGACACGTCGCGCCAGCCGAAGCCGGCGCCGTTGTCGGCCCCCAGCTGCCCGCCGCTGAACAGCACCGACAGCGGATTGCCGACCGCCTTCACGCTGCTGTACTCAACCCGCTGCCAGTCTGCCGCGAGGGTCAGTGCCGGCAAGGCCTGCCAGGCCACGCCGACGCCGTAGTTGGCCGGCACGTCGAAGCCGCCGCCGCCTTCAAAAAGGCCCTTGTAGCGGCCGAGTTCGCCGGTCTCGATGCGCGACGACCAGCTTGCGCCGAGCTTGACGCTCGGCAGCACCTCGCCGATCCAGCCCAGCTTGATGCCGACGCCGGTGGAGCTGTCATGACCGCGGTCGGTCACCGAGCCCGGATTCGACGAGGTCATCGGATTATCGAAGGCACCGAGCCCGCGCGCCGCGAAGCGCTGGTAGGCAAAGGTCACCGCGGCACCAATGGACTGCGTGGGAGTCAGCCTATAGGCGACGGACGGCGTGATGAACAGCTGGGACAGATCGACGCCGGCGCGGCCGGTGGAGCCAAAAGCACCGAAGGGATTGCAGCAGTAATCGGTGTTCATCCCGCCATTGCCATACACCGCAACGCCCCAGCCGAGGTTGGGCGACAACTGGCGGGCGTAGCCGAATTCGGGAATCAGGAAGTTGTTGCTGTCGTTGGCGCTGAAGTCACCGTTGGCGCCATAGCCATTGCCGCGGATCGAAGCGCCACGGTCGGGCCGAAACAGGGACACGCCCAGGTCGACGCGGTCGCCCACCAGCACAGTGCCGGCCGGATTGGCGGCCGCGGCGAGCCCGTCCTGCGGCAGGGCGATGGAAACACCGGCAACACCCTGGGCGCGCACGCCGTAACCGTGGGAGAAATAGCCGTTGGTGGCCGACGCGGCAAAGGGCCACGCCGCGGCCGCTAGGCTGGCGGCCAAAAGAGTCTTGCGCAAGTTCATGGTTTTGTTTTTCTGTAGAAATGACTGTCGATCCACCTGCCCATGAGCGTCATGGGCGACGGATTTCTGCTTTCTCGGAATGCTCGATCAAGGACGCGGCGCTGATACCAAACGCCGATGCGACCTTGAGCACGGTCGCCAGAGATGGCACCGCGTTGCCCCGCTCGACCTCGCCGGCGTAGGAGCGGCTGAGGCCGGCCCGGTCGGCAAAAACCTCCTGGGACCAGCCCCGCTCCTCCCGCAGCTGGCGGACAGCCAGGCCGAAGCGGCGGGTCAGCGCGGCCATGGGGTGGACCGCTCCTGGCCGGCTACCGCATGCTGCAGGCCGGCCTGGGTGATGTGACTGCCCGGTGGCACGCTGTGGGTCAGCCACACATTGCCGCCGATGCTGGAGCCCTCGCCGATGGTGATGCGCCCCAGAATAGTGGCCCCGGCGTAGATCACCACGTCGTCCTCGATGACCGGATGGCGCGGCTGCCCCTTTTCAAGGCTGCCGTCCGCACCGACCGGGAAGCGCTTGGCGCCGAGGGTGACGGCCTGGTACAGGCGGACCCGGTTGCCGATCACCGCCGTCTCGCCGATCACCACGCCGGTGCCGTGGTCGATGAAGAAGCTGTGGCCGATCTCGGCGCCCGGGTGGATGTCGATACCGGTGGCCGAATGGGCCAGCTCGGCGACGATGCGCGCGATGAGCGGCACGCCGAGCGAATACAGGCGATGGGCGATGCGGTGGTGGATGACGGCCAGGATGCCCGGGTAGCACAACACCACTTCGTCCACGCTGCGCGCCGCCGGATCGCCGAGGAAGGCGGCCTCCACATCGGTATCGAGCAAGGCGCGGGTGGCCGGCAAAGTCGTCGCGAACTCGCGGATCACATGGGTGGCCTGGCGGCGGATCGCCTGTTCGTCCACATCGCCGTGGCGGGCCTGGTAGGCCAGTTCCAGGCGCACCTGCTCGAGCAGCCCGTGCAGCGCCGCATCCAGCGTGTAGCCGACGTAGTAGTCCTCGCTCTCCTGGCGCAGGTCGGCCGGGCCGAGGCGCATCGGGAAGAGCGCTCCGCACAACTGTCCGACCACAGTGGCCAGCGCATCCCGCGACGGGAACTCGCGGCCACCAGCCTCGCGGCTGCGGCCCTGGGCCTCGCGCCAGCGGTCGCGCACGGCCCGCAGGCCGCCGACCACCGCGCCAAGGTCCCAGTGTTCGGCCGCGACGGATTCGTCGTGCGTGCTCACGGGCTCGCGCGAGTTCATGCCGGCAGGCCCGCGGCGTCGAAGACGCCTTCGAACAGCACCGAGCTCAGGTAGCGCTCACCGGAGTCGGGCAGGATCACCACGATGGTCTTGCCTTCGTTCTGCGGCAGCTTGGCCAGACGCACCGCCGCGGCAACCGCAGCGCCGCTGGAGATGCCGGACAGGATGCCTTCCTCGCGGGCCAGACGGCGGGCGTAGTCCACCGCCTCTTCGTTGCTGACCTGCTCCACGGCATCGATCAGCGACAGGTCGAGCACGCCCGGCACGAAGCCGGCGCCGATGCCCTGGATCTTGTGCGGGCCGGGCTTGAGCGGCTCGCCGGCGCGGACCTGGGTCAGGATCGGGCTGGCCGACGGCTCGACAGCCACCGACTGGATGGCCTTGCCGCGGCCTTGCTTGATATAGCGGCTGACGCCGGTGATCGTGCCGCCGGTGCCGACGCCGGACACGAAGATGTCCACTGCGCCGTCGGTGTCGTCCCAGATCTCGGGGCCGGTGGTGGTTTCGTGGATGGCCGGGTTGGCCGGGTTCTTGAACTGCTGCAGCAGCACGTATTTGTCCGGATCGGAGGCGGCGATCTCCTCGGCCTTGGCCACCGCGCCGCTCATGCCCTTGGCACCCTCGGTCAGCACCAGCTTGGCGCCGTAGGCGGTGAGCAGCTTGCGGCGCTCGATGCTCATGGTCTCGGGCATCGTCAAGGTCAGCGGAATGCCCTTGGCGGCGGCAACAAAGGCCAGCGCGATGCCGGTGTTGCCGCTGGTCGGCTCGACCAGCTCCTTGCCAGGGCCGAGCAGGCCGCGCTTCTCAGCGTCCGCCACCAGCGCCGCGCCAATGCGGCACTTGACCGAATAGGCCGGATTGCGCCCTTCGATCTTGGCCAGCACGGTGGCATGGGCACCTTCGGTGATGCGGTTGAGCTTGATCAGCGGGGTGCGGCCGATGGACTGGGCGTTGTCCGCGTACCATTTCGACATGGGAATCTCCTTGGATCAATCGGTTCGGGTAGGTGAATGTCTTTGCTGCGTTGCGGAGCACACTACGCCCACCGACTTGGGCAGCGAACCAACAATAATTCAGTAGGTTTTCAACTCAAATCGAATAAGCATTGCATCGTTATGGATATGCATATTCAGTGGGACAGCTCGGTGAATACGTCCCAGTTGAAGCGCGTGCGATGACGCAGGCGGGCCAGCGCGCCGCGCTTGCCGCGATTGGTGATCTTCCCGTCGTCGATGCTGCCGAGCGGCAGGCCGGTGTAGGAGTCGCGCAGCGCGTTGAGCAGCGCCAGCCCCTGCGGCCAGGGGCCGTGCCCCGATTCGATGTTGATGTGCCCAGCCAGCCCGATATCGATGAACAGGCTGCCCCAGCAGTCCGCCCAGTGGGCTGTCTGCTCGATGCTGGCCCAAGGATCATTGCCACTTGCCACGACCATGCTCGGTACGCCGATCGGCGAGGTCGGGATCCACTCGGCCAACCCGCTTCTACAGGTGATGTCGCGCGGGTCGCGCAAGCCGAAGGCGGTGAAGCGGTCAGGCTCCGGCGGCGCCACCAGCAGCAGGCCGGCGACCCGTTCCGGGCGATCCGCCGCCGCCACGACCGACGCCAGGCAGCCGTAGCTGTGGGCGACCAGCCACACCACGCCGGCGGCCTCGTCGATCTCGCGCCGCACCTCAGTGGCCCAGCGGGCCAGTACGGGTACATTCCAGTCGATATGGCGCACCCGGCGCACATCGGGCAGTTGTTCTTCCAGCCAGGTTTGCCAGTGCCCTGGGCCGCTGTTGTTGAGTCCGGGAACGATCAGGGTGGTTTGCAGCACGCGAACGCTCCTGCAAAAGGCGGTCTTTCCGCGCCTTGATGAAAAAAAACGCCAGGCTTTGAGGGCCTGGCGCGGTTCAGGTGTATTCCGGCACGAGGGCCGGAACGCCCTCGCCTGTTACTTGACGCTGATCTGGTCGAACACGCCGCCGTCGGCGAAGTGGGTCTTCTGGGCCTTGGTCCAGCCGCCGAAGACTTCGTCGATCTTGAACAGTTTGACCGGGGCGAACTGCTTTGCGTACTTCGCAGCCACCTTGGCATCGGTCGGGCGGTAGTAGTTCTTGCCGGCGATGTCCTGGCCTTCCGGCGAGTACAGGTACTTCAGGTACTCCTCGGCGACCTTGCGGGTGCCGCGCTTGTCGACAACCTTGTCGACCACGGAGACGGGGGGTTCAGCCAGGATGGAGATGGATGGGGTGACGATGTCGAACTTGTCCGGACCGAGCTCCTTGACGGCCAGGTAGGCTTCGTTTTCCCAGGCGATCAGCACGTCGCCGATGCCGCGCTCGGCAAAGGTCGTGGTCGCGCCACGGGCACCGGAGTCCAGCACCTTCACATTGCCGTAGATCTTCTTCACGAAGTCCTTGGCGGTGGCGTCGGTGCCGCCCGGCTGCTTGAGGGCGTAACCCCAGGCGGCCAGGTAGTTCCAGCGGGCGCCGCCGGAGGTCTTCGGGTTCGGGGTGATCACCTCGACGCCGGGCTTGGCCAGGTCGTTCCAGTCCTTGATCTTCTTCGGGTTGCCCTTGCGGACCAGGAAGACGATGGTGGAGGTGTAGGGCGAAGCGTTGTGCGGCAGGCGCTTCTGCCAGTCGGCAGGCACCAGCTTGCCGTTTTCATTGAGAGCGTCGATGTCGGCGGCCAGGGCCAGGGTCACCACGTCGGCCTCGAGGCCATCGATCACCGAGCGGGCCTGCTTGCCGGAACCGCCGTGGGAAGCCTTGACGGTCACGTCTTCCTTGTTCTTGGCCTTCCAGTACTTGGCGAAGGCGGCGTTGTAATCCTGATAGAGCTCACGGGTCGGATCGTAGGACACGTTCAGCAGCGTAACGTCGGCGTGGGCCAGGCTGGACAGGCCGAGAACGAGGGCGAGGGACAACAGGGAACGGCGGGCAAAGCGCGATTTCATTGGACTTCCTATTGACTAACGTTGGTGAAACCGAGTCTAGAGACGAAGATTCGAATGGCGAACCAAGAAAAATTCGTTTGCTTATTCCTGCTGCGGTGAATTCCTATTCAGGGATTTGCCACAGCAGGAAACGCAATCGCTGGGGCTCAGCGGGACGCGCTGGCCTGGCCGATGGCGGTGCGCAGATCGTTCAGGGTGACGACGCGCGGGCCATGCAACGCGGCGATCTGCTCCACGTCCAACCCGAGCTTCTGGATGTTGTCGTAGAGGTTCACCGAGTACGGATTGGGACTGGACGGCGGCGGCACGTTGGCGGCCGTTGGCGTGTAGGCGTCGGCCTCGATGAGGATCTTCTCGGCAGGCAGGTAGATCAGCGCGAAGGCATCGCTATGTCCGCTGCCGGCGATGCTGTGGATCTCGATGCGGCGCTTGCCGTCGCTCAGCACACGCTTGCCTTCCACCGCAGCGAACTGGGCGCCCTTGCGGGACTTGGCCAGGCTGTCCGGGTTGATGCTGCGCTGCGCCCCCCAGATCTTGCGGTAATAGGCCACGTTGGCCGCCGGGGTGACGATGGTGGCGCCCTCATTGACGAAGGTGCGCAGGCCGCCGGAGTGGTCGAAGTGGGCGTGGGTGTTGACCAGGAACTTGATCGGCTTGCCGGGAATGGCCTCCTTGACCTTGGCAATCACGGCCTGGGAGCGCTCCTCGTTCAGCGGCGCCTCGACCACCACCACGTGGTCCCTCTGCTCGATGGCCACGCTGTGGTGGGTGCCGCCGGTCAGGTACAGCACGCCTTCAGCGAGCTTGGTCACCGTCACTGTCGGCGCAACGGGCTTGGCGCTCGCGACTTCGGCCGGAACCGGCAGGTCCACGGCGGGGTTGGCCTTCACGTCGCTGATCTGCAGGTCGAGCACCGGATAGCCGCCCTGCAGACGCTCGATCTGCGACGGGAAGTACAGGTTGCCGAAGTTGCGGTAGCCGAAGAAGCGGGTTTCGACGAGGGTGTCGCCGAGCACTGGATTGTCGACCCAGGTGCGCACTTTCACCACCTGGTTGGCCGCGTTGATGATGCCGACGAAGCGGTAATGACCGTCGACGGTGAAGCTGACCTCCGCCTCGCCGGCCTTGACCACGCTCTTGGCGTTGTTGGCCTGCGCCGCGCGCAGGAAGCCCTGCGGCGTGGACCAGATCTCGGCCAGCCGCTCGGCGAGCGCCGTGGGCTGCGGCGTCGGCGCCGGATTGGCGGCATTGCCGGTGGGCAGGTTCCAGGCGTGGGTGCCGCTGACATACTGGTCGACCTTCTGCTCGACGGGCGCCGGACGCAGGCGACCCGGCTCGATGGTCTGGCTGCGGGTGATCTGCACCCTGGCGCTGGCGCTGTCGTAGTTGAAATCGGCGGCGTAACGGCTCACGTCGAAACGTGGCCAGGCCAGCGTGGGATTCGGTGCCTGGCCGAACTGGAACCACTGGCCCGTGCCGGTCAGGGACAGGGAATGGGTACCCGCAGCATTCAGGGCCTTGACGGCACCCTCCAGGCTTTGTGCCGCCGCCGGCATGCTGGCGGCGAGAGACAGGGCTGCAGTGACACCGATGACGGGAAGTACGACCTTGCGCATGAAACCCCCTGAACATTGGCCCGCGGACGGGCCTTATCGAGTGAATGATGTTCAGGCTTCGGCAAGAAGCATACCCAGGCCCGGCAACCACCCGCGAGGGGTGCGGCCGGACTTTGTTTCTTCAAGGGTTTTGGGTCCGTTCTGCAAGCTGCGTGCAAGCCTGGGCAGAAAGGAACACGGGCTGCTGGATGTTTCGCATCCAGCAGCCCGTGGTGGAATTACAGCAGGCGATGGGCAATTCCGGGCAGCCGGCCGGAACGCGCCAATCAGATCTCGAACCAGCCCGGCAAGGCACGGCGGTAGCGGCGGACCTCAACGAGGGTCGTCGGGACGAGGTCGGTGATGATCTGCCACAGGCGCTCACGGCCCTGCCGCGGCGACCCGACGGCGGCGGTGTTGAGGGTCTCCCAAGCGCGCCAATCGACGTTTTCCATCTCCTCCTTGTCAGCCTCCGGCATGTCGCGGGCGCTGACCTGCATCACCTCCAGACACTCGACGATCTTCTCGTGCAGGGACGGCGAGGCGAACAGGGACTCCCGGTCCCGCCCGGCGGCGCAGCGGACAATCGCCACGCCGGCGTCATGCAGATTTCCGAGCAGCGCGCTGCGCAACACGGCGTTGCCGACCTGGGGAGGCGTTGCCTCATTGGCGCGGCGGGGAACAGGAGAATTGCTCATGTCGATTTTTCCAGTAATACAGCCGGACCAGCCGGGGCCCGCATTCTCGTCCTAATGTATGTACGCAATATGACTCGGCACACGGCTATTCGTAAGCAAGGATTGCACATCGCCGGAGTGGAATTCGGCCAGGAAGCGCCGGATCGCCGGCTCGAAACGCCCGGCATCGATCAGGAAGCCGTCGTGGCCATGCTCGGAATCGATGGCGATCAGGCTGGCCCGCGCCAGCTGGCTGACCAGCGCGAGTTGCTCCTCCGGCACGTACAGCGCATCCGACGGCACCGAACCAACCAACACCGGCTGACGGATCTGTTCCAGCGCCAGCCGGCAGCCGCCCCGCCCACGCCCGATGTCGTGGCTATCCATCGCGTCGAGGAGAATCCGGTAGCTGTGCGCGTCGAAGCGGCGGGTCAGGCTGTCGCCGTGATGGCGCACCCAGCCCTGCACGGCCAGTGCATCCGGATCGACGGCGCGGGCGCCGAAGATCTCCTCGGCCGCGCAGCGCCCGAAACGCCGGGCCAGCGATGCCGGGCTGCGGTAGCCGACCATCGCCATCGCCCGCGCCGCGGCGAGACCCGCCAGCGGCGGATCGGACGGATCGTAATGGCCATTGCGATACTTCGGATCGGCCGCCAGCGCCAAGCGCTGGGCTTCGCTCCAGGCAACGCACCACGGCGAATGGGCCGCCGAGGCGGCGATCGTCACCACCGCACCGACCCGCTGCGGGTCGAGCAGCGCCCACTCCAGCGCCTGCAGGCCGCCCATCGAGCCACCGATCACGAAACGGATGCGCCGGATGCCGAGCGCGTCGGCCAGCGCGATCTGGGCGCGCACCTGGTCGCGGATGGTGATGCGCGGAAAACGCGCGCCCCACGGCTGGCCATCCGGCGCCGGCGTCGTCGGCCCGGTGCTACCGTAGCAGCCGCCGAGCACATTGCTGCACACGATGAACTGGCTACTCGGATCGAGCGCCCTGCCCTTGCCGAACAGCGGCGCCCACCATTCGTCGGCATCCGCCGAGCCGGTCAGGGCGTGGCAGACGATCACCGCGTTATCGGCCCGCGCCGATAGCTGGCCCCAGGTCCGGAAAGCGATCTGCGCGCCGGGCAGGGTCTCCCCCGACTCCAGCGCGAAGTCGCTCCCCATCTGGAACACGCGGGTCTGGTCGGAGAGGCGCACAGCGCTCATGCCGCCGCTTCCAGCCCGGCCCGACGCAGCGCGTGGTCGAAGTCGGCCTTGATGTCCTCGATGTGCTCGATGCCCACCGACACACGGACCAGGTCCGGCCGCACGCCGGCACTCTTCTGCTCGGCTTCCGACAGTTGCTGGTGGGTGGTGGACGCCGGGTGGATCACCAGCGTCTTGGCGTCGCCGACGTTGGCCAGGTGGCTGGCCAGTTCCACGTTGTCGATGAAGGTCCGCGCCGCGTTGGCGCCGCCCTTGATGCCGAAGTTGAGCACCGCGCCGAAACCGTTGCGCAGGTACTTCTTAGCCAGTTCGTGGTACGGGCTGTCTTCGAGGCCGTTGTATTCGACCCACGCCACCTGCGGATGGGCCTTCAGCCAGTGGGCCAGCTCAAGGGTGTTTTCCAGGTGGCGCTGCACGCGCAGGGACAAGGTCTCGACGCCCTGCAGCAGCTGAAAGGCGTTGAACGGCGACAGGCTCGGGCCGATGTCGCGCAGGCCTTCGACGCGGGCGCGGATCGCGAAGGCGATGTTGCCGAAGGGGCCGCCGCTGCCGAACACTTCCCAGAAATTGAGGCCGTGGTAGCCCGGCGCCGGCTCGGTGAACAGCGGGAACTTGCCGTTGCCCCAGTCGAACCTGCCGGAATCGACGATCACGCCGCCGATGGACGTGCCATGGCCACCAATCCACTTGGTGGCCGACTCGACGACGATGTCGGCACCGTGGTCGATCGGCCGGGCGATGTAGCCGCCGGCGCCGAAGGTGTTGTCGACGATCAGCGGAATTCCCGCCTCGTGGGCGATCTGCGCCAGCGCCTCGAAATCCGGGATGTTGAAGCGCGGGTTGCCGATGGTCTCCACGTACAAGGCCTTGGTGTTGGCGTCGATGGCGCGGCGGAAGTCCTCCGGGTCGTCGCCCTCGACGAACTTCACGTCGATGCCGAGGCGCGGTAGCGTGACCTTGAACTGGTTGTAGGTTCCGCCATACACGTAGCTGGTGGACACGATGTTGTCGCCGGCCTGGGCGATGGTGGTGATGGCCAGGAACTGGGCGGCCTGGCCAGAACTCGTGGCCACCGCCGCGACGCCGCCTTCGAGCGCGGCGATGCGCTGCTCGAAGACGTCGGTGGTGGGGTTCATGATGCGGGTGTAAATGTTGCCGAACTCCTTCAGCGCGAACAGGCGCGCGCCGTGGTCGGCGTCATTGAAGGTGTAGGACGTGGTCTGGTAGATCGGCACCGCGCGGGCATTGGTACCCGGCGCGGGCTGCTGCCCGGCATGCACCTGCAGGGTTTCAAAGCGGTAGGCGGCTTTGCGGTCGGTCATGGCGGCACTCCCTCGAGTCTTGGATCGAAGCGCATCCTGGCCCGCCCTGCGCCGGCTTCCGGCAGCCCCACCCCAGCATTGGGGGGAGCTGCAACCGGCTTGGATGTGTGCAGAACCTGGCGCGGGCCAGCCTGCATCTGAAGGTCTCGACTCTAGCCCCGCCGCCGCGAGGCCCAAACCAAGCAATTCTTATGTACTTTGCAAGCCCGCACTGGATTGCATTGCATTCTTACATCGCTCGTCACCGCGCCATGCACAGCATTGCATCAGCCCTGCCAAGGCTGGGCCGGCGAGCCGCTCCAGGCGGTCTGGGCCGGGAGGCTTTCCCCCTTCATGACCAGGGTCAGCGGCCCGAGCCGCACGCCATCGCCGATCCGGGTGTCGTACAGCACAGTGCCGCGTACACCGACCGTCACCTGGGCGCCGATGTCGATACGGCCGATCTTCATGATGCGGTCTTCGAACAGGTGGGTCTGCGGCCCCGACCAGGCATTCAGTTCGGCCTGGTCGCCGATCGTCACGCAGTCGAACTCGGTGATGTCGGTCGTATCCATATAGACGCCGCGCCCGGTACGCACGCCGATCAGGCGCAAAACCACCGGCAGCATCGGCGTGCCGCGCAGGTACTCAAGGAAATTGGGGACAGCAATGGACTCATAAACGCTGGTCACCGCCTCGCTGACCCACACGAAGGGGGTCCACATCGGCACGGCACGTGGGCGATAGCGGCCGATCAGCAACCACTTGAGCAGCACCACCAGCAGATAGCCGCCGATGCCGTAGCAGATCCCCGCCAGGCTCAGCTGCCAGGACAGCTTGAACCAGTTCTCATCGGCAGCAGCCGGCATGGCGGCGAGCACGATCACGTAGCCGACGCCGATGATCAGGGACAGGGGAATCAGGATGCGCGCCGCTTCAACGATGCCGCGGCCGATGCGCCGCCAGATGGACGGGCGGAAGGTCAGCGCGTCCGGGAAGCCCATCACCTCCTCGCGGGACGGCAGCTCCAGCGCCGGCGAGCCAAGCCAGGTCTGGCCCGGAACCATCCTCTCGGTGGCAGGCGCCTTCGACTGCACGCCGAGCAGCACGCCCGGCGGCAGCGTGGTGCCGTCCGGCACGTAGGCGCCATTGCCGACGAAGCTGCGCTGGCCGATCACCGTGTTGTCCACCGACATCCAGCCGGCGTCGATCTTCTCGTCGCCGAGCATCACCGCATCGGCGATGAAGGCTTCGTCGCCGAGGGTCAGCATGTCCGGCACGATACCCATCGCGGTGGAGATTTCCGCGTCGCGACCGATCTTGGCGCCGAGCAGGCGATACCACACCGGCGCGTAGATCGTCGCATACACCCCGTGCAGCACGTTGAGGCTGGCCACCTGGATCTGGTTGGCCAGCCATTTTCGGCAATACACGTTGCTATGCACCGGCCAGGTGCCCGGCAGCAGGCGCGGCAGCACCAGCCAGCGAATGGCGGCGGCAATCAGCGCAGTGCTGATGACCAGCACGCTGCTCGCCGGCAGTGCCAGCAGTGTGTAGCGCATGACCGCCCACAAATAGCCATGCGCGCCGGCCGCCGCCGGATCGAAGGCCCCGTCGTCGAGGGCATCGATCAGCACGAAGGTCGGGAAGATCGGTAGGAAGAACAGCAAGGCCGTCATGGCGGCCCCCAAGCCGAAGAAGACCGCCTCCAGCTTCCGGCGCAGGGCACTGACCGGGGGCCGAACCAGCCTTTCCTTATCCGTCAGGTGGCGCACGTAACGGGCCGGCGATCCGTCCCAGACCTCCCGTTCACCGATCCGCCCCCCCCGCGGCAAGGCCGCCAGACCTTCGAGGCGGCCAAAGGGGGCAACTGCCGTATCGTCCTCCAGCACCGCGTAGGAGCCCACATTGCTTTCCGCGCCGATGTCGATGGCGCCGACGATCAGTTCCCCCCCCTCGACCCGCACGTTCTCCAGGTTGACCTGGGAGCCGATGCTCGCACCATCGCCGACGGACAGCAGCCAGGGCTGGCGGATCGTCACCGAGCCGATCACCACATCCCGGCCGATGCGCGCCCCGAGGGCACGCAGATAGCCGCAGTAAAGGGATGAGCCGGACAGCAGGTAGGCCGGTGCGGTCTGTTGCAGCCGGTCGGCCAGCCACCAGCGGAAATAGGTAGGGCCCCACAGGGGATAGCGGCCAGGGCGGATACCGAGCAGCAAGGTCCGGCTGCTGATCACGGCCGCACCGAAGTTGACCAGATAGGTGCCGAGGAAGACCAGCATCG
Source organism: Zoogloea sp. (assembly GCF_041914405.1). Lineage (NCBI taxonomy): Bacteria > Pseudomonadati > Pseudomonadota > Betaproteobacteria > Rhodocyclales > Zoogloeaceae > Zoogloea > Zoogloea sp. Next base: position 29,735 of record NZ_JAYSDK010000026.1, on the reverse strand, counting down.
ACGCACCCATCGCACGCCACACGCTGTCCCCCGGATCACCGGTGAAGAAGTGGTAGGTGAAGAACGGCGCCAGCCAGTTGAGGATGTGCAGACCGATCATGAACGGCAGCGTCACTGCCTGCGCAAGACCGCACAGCAGGCGCCGCAGCGGGGGCACCTGCACATAGGATCGGGCACGGGTGGCCGTCTGGCGGCGAGCCCCCTCCTCCATCGCAACCGCGATGTCGGCCACCCGCCTCTGGCAATAAACGTCCCGTACTGTCATTCCGGCGAAGCGCGGATCTGTCCGCAGTGCCGACACCAGTCGCGCGGCCAGCAAGGAATGACCACCGAGGTCGTTGAAGAAATCGCTGTCCCGGCGGATAGCCAGCCCCGGAAAAAGACGGGCCAGACCGGCGAACAGCGCGACTTCGGTCTCGCTGGCCGGCTGGTCGGACTCTGCAGCCGTAGCCGGCACGCTCATCGGCAAGGCACGCAGGGCCTTGCGGTCGATCTTGCCGGAGGTCAGGCGGGGAATCACCTCGATCAGTTCGAAGTGGCTGGGCACCATGTAGGACGGCAAGGTCTCACGCAGATGAGCGCGCAAGGCGGCGACCTCCAGCCGCTCGATGTCCGCGGCCATGATGTAGGCGACCAGTTGCTCAACCTCACCGACCGGCTTTAACACCACGGCCGCCGTCGCATTGACAAGCCGGCGCGTCAGGGCAGCCTCGATCTCGCCCAGTTCGACGCGGAAGCCGCGCACCTTGACCTGATCGTCGACCCGCCCCAGGCATTCCACCCGCCCCTCCGCGTCGATGCGCGCCAAATCGCCGGTCCGGTAGAGGCGTGCTTCATGAGCCGCTTCCGCCCACGGATTGACCCTGAACTTCTCGCTGGTCAACTCGGGGCGCCCCAGATAACCATCCGCCACCCCTGGGCCAAAGATGCACAGCTCGCCGGTTTCCCCTGCGGGCAGCAGATTCATGCCGGCATCGACGACCAGCAGACCGTAGTTGGGCAACGGCCGGCCGATCGTCACCGCCTCGCCCGGCGTCAGCGTGGTGATACTGGCCGACACCGTCGCCTCCGTCGGACCGTAGGTATTGAAGACCTGACGCTCTGGCGTTGCCCAGCGGTCGGCCACGGACTGCGGGCAGGCCTCGCCCCCCAGATTGATCAGGCGCAGGCCAGGCACATCGGTCGCAAACAGGGCCAGCAAGGTCGGCACCGCGTGGAGCACGGTGATGCCCTGCTCCTGCAGGGCTTTTGGCAAGGCATCCGGGTCAGCGGTGATCTCCTGCGGCGCAATCCACAGGCTCGCACCAACCAGGTAGGCGATCCAGATCTCCTCGAAAGACATGTCAAAGGCGACCGAGAAACCCTGGTAGATGCGGTCCTCGGCCCGGATGCCGAGCACGTCGTTCTCGCTGCGCAGGAAATGGCAGATCGCCCGCTGGCTGATCGGCACCCCTTTGGGCGTTCCCGTCGATCCGGAGGTGTAGATCACGTACGCGGGATCATCCGGACTGACACCGTCACGGCGGCACAGCGGCTGCCCGGCGCCGCCCAGCAGTGCAGCCGGAGACCAGACCGGGCAGGTGACGCCCGCCACCGATCTGTCGGTAATCAAACCCGCGCCGCGCGCATCCTGCAGACACACGGCGACGCGCTCAGCCGGCGCATCCGCGTCGAACGGCAGCCAGGCCGCGCCGGTCTTGGCGATGGCAAGTTGTGCGACCAACAGATCGACGCCCCTCGGCAACCACAGGCCCAGAATGTCGCCAGGCCGCACGCCGGCCATGATGAGATGATGGGCTACCAGGTCCGCCCGCTCGTCGAGCACGCGGTAAGTGAGGCTCTCCGTTCCCCAGATCAGCGCCGGACGTTCTGGATGACGGCTCGCCGTCGCCTCGAAAAGGTCTGCAAGGGTTTCTTCAAGAAGAAGATCCGGTCGGAAAGTGCCTTTGACTATCATCGGAGATCAGCAGAGTCGGTCATTCCCTGTCCTCGTCGCCGAGGATGAGCGCAGCGATACGCAGCGGAGGTGCTCCGGCTACGGCAGGGATTCACGGGAGGTGGATACGGCGGACGAGGTGTCGGGAGAATCGACTTGTTCTTATAGTCGCGCCCCCTTGCAACAGCCTGACCAGATGTCCGCTCAAGCAGCCAAGGGAATGAACAGCGGGAAGCGGGCGTCGATACCATCGCCATTAAGCCGTATTTGCCAATTTCGGCGGCAGAAAACAAAAATGGAGCAAAGCCTATTTTGACTTTGCTCCATTTTTGTTTGAGTGCAAATAAGAATCTTATTTGCCTCGGAATTGGTGGTCGGGGAAAGAGGATTCGAACCTCCGGCCCCTGCGTCCCGAACGCAGTGCTCTACCAGGCTGAGCTATTCCCCGACTCTTTACTGCTGAATTAGCGCTGATTTGCTAACTCTCTAAAACAACAAGTCGTTAATTATACAGTTAATTTCGACTTTGTAAAGCTATTTTTGAAACTTTTTCGCCTCGCACTAGAAATTAATATTTCCGTGCAACTGCGAACGAAGACAATTGTATCAACGATTCTTTAAAAATGGAAGAGGGAAGTTGATTAAGTGCATTAAGGGCAAGTTGCGCCTCTTCTTCAGCCACTTTACGGGTGGCTTCAATCGCACCGGATTCGCGAATGGCGCTGAGCACCACCGCAAAGTCATCACGGCCACCATTTTCAATAGCCTTACGCACGCAGGCGGCTTGCTCCGGCGTACCGTGCTGCATCACGTGAATCAACGGCAAGGTCGGCTTGCCTTCCGCGAGGTCGTCACCAATATGCTTGCCGGTATCCGCTTCTTCGCCGGAATAATCCAACACGTCGTCGATCAATTGGAAGGCGGTCCCAATATGCATACCAAAGGCAGCGAGGGAATCTTCCAGTTCCTGACTGACACCACCCAGAATGCCGCCGAGTCGGGCTGCTGCCTCAAATAGCTTGGCCGTTTTGTAACGGATCACCCGCAGGTAATCTTCGATCTCGACGTCGGCGTTATGGCAATTGAGCAACTGCAGGACTTCGCCTTCGGCAATCACGTTGGTGGCATCGGCAAGGACGCGCATCACCTTCATGTTGTCGGTGCCGACCATCATCTGGAAAGCACGGGAATACAGGAAATCCCCGACCAACACAGAAGCCGCATTGCCGAACAATGCATTGGCCGTCTTGTTGCCGCGGCGCAATTCGGACTCGTCGACCACATCGTCGTGCAGCAATGTTGCCGTGTGAATGAATTCCACGACCGCCGCCAATTCACGATGATAGGAGCCCTGATAACCGGCAGCGCCAGCCGTGAACAAGACCATGGCTGGACGCAGTCTCTTGCCGCCACTACCGATGATGTACTCGGCCACCTGGCGAATGAGGACCACGTCAGAGTAAAGGCGATCCCTTATGACGGCATCGAGCGCCTTCATGTCTTCGGCGATCGGCGCGTAAAGCTGCGTGAGAGACAAGACCGTGCCCAGATTAGGAAAAACGCGATGTTAGGGGCCGACTGCAGCGGCGTCAAGCCGACCCGATCAAGTAATGCAACACTCCGTTGCCAGCGGAAGGAGGAGATCGGGGCGATCGGAAAACACGCCAGCAACGCCCCAGTCAAGCAGGCGCCGCGCCTCGTCGAAAGCATTGACCGTGTAGACCATGACAGCCAACTTGGCTTCGCGGACAGCGTCGACATCCGCCGCGGTCAGCCCTTCCCGCGACAGGTTGAGTGCCACACAGGACAGCTTCCGCGCCATCGCCAGTGCGGCAGGACTGTATGAGCCAACCAGCAGAGCCCTAGACAGGTGGGGCACTTCCGCAATGGCGGCCTCCAGGGCCTCCACCGAGAAAGACGACAGCAGGACCTGTGGCCCATCGGCTCCGGCATCGATGGCGCGCAGACAGCGCCCCACGACCTGGCCGGTTTGCCGCTCCTTGCCGGCGGCCGGCTTGATCTCCACATTGGCGGCCAGCCGGAGGCTTCGGCAACGCTCCAGCGCCGCGCCAAATGCTGGGATGGCTTCACCGGCATAAGCAGGATGGAAGTGGCTCCCCACATCCACGCCTGCCAGTTCCGCCGCGCCCAGTTCGGCAACGTGCCCCGGACGGCCAGCAGTCCGGTCCAGGGTTTCGTCGTGGATCAGAACCGGCTGCCCGTCAGCGGACAGCATCACGTCGAACTCCACTGCCTGGCACCCCAGTCGGGCGGCAATCTCAAGGCCAGCCAGGGTGTTCTCCGGCGCCAGCGCGCCACCGCAACGGTGCACCACCAGCGCCGGCCACGCCCAGCCAGCCATGATCACGGAGCCTCGCTCAGTCCAGCGCCCGCGACCGCGCCACGGCGGTATCGAGGGCCAGCTTGGACGGCTTGCGGTCTTCCCAGACGGACTCCAGTTCCTCCTCGATGATCCGGCGCACAGCAGCGCGTTGCGGATAGCTGCTGGCCCGCGACACGGAAGTCACCGGCTTGTGGGACAGTTGCTGCACGCCGATGCGGATGGCAGCCAGATCGCCCGCCAGCAGGCGGCTTTCAGACGCCAGCAGGCCAGCGCGATTGAGGGGTAGATAACCGGCGGTACGCTGCCATTCCACCTGGCTCTCACTGCTCAGCCAGAAGCTCACGAAACGGGCGACCGCCTTGTACTCGGCCGGCTTCTTACCCGCGCCAATCCACAGGGCGGGACCATCAGCAAGGGTGTTCTGCGGCGCACCGTAATAGTCCTCGTGGTACGGCAGGGTCGCCACTCCGACCTCGAAACCAGCCTGACGCTGCAGGGTCGGGAAGGCGGCTGACGGCGCGGTCAGCACTGCACACTCCCCCTTCGCGAAACGCTCCGTAGCTTCGTCTTCACGGCCGAAGAGGTGCAGGTAACGGGCCTTCACCCACGAAGAGAGCATCGCCACATGCTTGACTTCAAGCATGCCGTTGATGGTCAGGCTGGCCTTCTTGCCTTCGGCAACGACCGGCTCGTTGTGCCAGGCGCTCATGTTTTCAACCAGGATCCAGGCGGGCTGAGCCGTGGTGTATGGGCAGGTGGCGCCATGGGCAACCAGTTGACCGAGGGTCTTCTGCAGCGCCTGCCAGGTTTTGGGCGCGTTGTCCGGATCAACGCCGGCGTCGCGGAAGGCCTGCTTGTTGTAGAACATCACCGGGGTGGACAAGCCAACCGGCAGCGCAACCAGGCGATTGGCGCTATCGAGCGGCGTCGGCGTCATCATGGGCGGGGCCTTCAGGGTCTCCAAACGCTCACCCGCCTCTTTCATGACCTGATACAGCGGACGATAACGCGGTGCGCCGGTCAGGAAGCCGGGCAGATCCCGCTCCCCGAGGATCATCATGTCCGGCAAAGCGCCGTCGTTCCAGCGGCGCTCGCGCACCACGACCTTAACCGCCGGGTTGGTCGCGTTGTAACGATCGACCAGTTTCTGCAACTGCTCACCCTTGTCGGCACCCAAGCTATGCACCAGCTCGACTTCCTTCACAGCCGCGTCCGCCGGTGCGGCGCGGGGGGATGCCTGGGGCTTGGCGGCCGGCTGCGATTTGGCAGCGGCCATGACCGGGGAGACGCACAAAGCGCCGAAAGCCGCCACCAGGGCGGAACGACTCAAGATATTCATGGGGAAGGGGTCCATCAACAGGAAGACGCAAATCAGGCATCGATTATAGTAAGAAGCGCCCTGCTCCGCCGCCCGGATTCGTGACAAGACGTTCAAGTCCCGGACCGGAGGGCCGTTGACGAAGCAAATGCAACGCGATCAGCGAGCCATGAAGAAATCCCCTCTGCGTCTCATGCTTACGATAGTCGGAGCAGCCGCCTTGCTCGGTGGCTGCGAACGGCTGGGCATCCCCGACCCCACCAAGACCGCAGCCCAGGCAGAATCCGAAGGGAAAGCCATCGGCAGCGCCTGCCGCCACGCCGGGCGGGCCATAGAGGATTGTTTCACGCTGAATCCGAATGCCTCGAAGGCCGCCGTCTTCGCTGGCTGGAAGGAGATGAACGACTACATGGCGGAGAACAAGATCTCCGAGGTCTCTCCGCAACTGCCGCCACCCGCACCGCCGATTCCCCCTGGAACGAAACCCGCCAAGGCCAAGCGTGCCGACGCCGAAACCCAGGACGAAGACAAGACCAGCCAGGACAGCAGCAAGGAAGACAGCGACACCGACGAAAAGCCGCGCAAGCGCCGCCGCGCAAGCGAGTGACGGAAGCCGGCGGCCCTCAGCCGGCGGAAGCCCCGGAATTGCCTTCCGGTAGACCCCGCCACCAGTCGATGAATGCATCGACCGTCATCGCCGGCGCATAAAGGAAGCCCTGCGCGCAATCACAGCCCATGTCGGCCAGTACACCCTCGGTTTCCACGCTCTCGACGCCTTCGGCCACCACCTCCAGACCGAAGGCATGGGCAATCCGCACCATCAGTTCGACGATCGCACGGTCGCTGGCCGACTGAGCGATACGCTCGACGAAGGACTTGTCGATCTTGAGCTCGTCCACGGGCAGACGACGCAGATAATCCATGGACGAGTAACCCGTTCCGAAATCGTCCAGCGCAACGCGACCACCGGCCATCTTCAAGGCCTCCAGCGTCCGCACCGACATACCTTCGCTGGACACCAGGCCGCCTTCGGTCAGCTCGAAGCACAGTCTTGCGGGGTCGATCCTCCAGGTCTCGCAGGTCTGCCTGATGAATAACGGCAATTCCGGATCCTTCAGGTCCTCGGCCACGAGATTCGCCGAAATTCGCAGGGGGCAAGCCACGGCATCCAGCGCGGCCAGGCTCTGGGCCGCCTGCTGGATCACCCAGCGCGACAGGTCGGCCATCAGTCCCAGGCGCTCGAACACCTGGAGGATCCGTGCCGGCGACACCACCTTTCCCTTGGCGTCGGTCCAGCGCAGCAGGGCCTCGGCACCGACCGGGCGCCGGGATGGCAGCGCCACCTGCGGTTGCAGGTAGAGCTGGAACTGACGCGCCTCGAACGCCCTCGCCACCTCAGTCTCGAAATGCGCATCGCCATCGGCCTGACGAGCCACATCCTGGCAATACACATCGAACAGTTGCCCCGAGCGCCTGGCTACATTCACAGCCATGCGCGCCGCCTTCTCCAGCCCCAATACGTCACGGGCCTGTTCGGGCGCCCAACTGCCACCCGCACAGAAGCGGCCGCGCAAAACCGGAAAGGCGTTGCTGCGGGCCGCTTCGCAGGCATCGACCAGTTTGTAAGCGGCCAGCGACACCTGAGCCGGACTACGCAGATCGGGCAGGATCACCGCCCACTCAGCATTTCCCAGCGCGCAAAGAATGTCGCGCGGTCGTAAAACAGCCCGCATCGCGTCCGACAAGGCGAGACGGAGGTGGTCCTGCTCGTCCAGCGCCAGCACATCGGCCGCACACCCCCACTCCGCGGCCACTACCACCAGTCCGAGCACGCTTTCCGCACCGGCCTTGCGCAGGTGCTCGTCGAGCAGGCCGAGAAAGCGCCGCCGGTTGGGGATGCCGAGGACCGGATCGCCGTCCTCGGCACAGATCCGGAATGCCTGCTCCTGGTCAACGGTCGCCTCGGCCAGCACCCCGCCCAAGCAGCAGCCCAGGCGTATAAGCGCCGCATGGATGTCCAGCTCGAGACGATGGGCCACACCGCGCTCACCGACCAATTGGGCCTGGCACTCCGCAAGTAGCGACTCAATCGCCAGGAAAGGCAATTCAGTCACTGCCCCCGCCAGGTAGCAGTCGAGCCAGCTCCCGATCAGATTCTGCAGCCAGCGCGGGGAAAAATCCCACTCAGCAAAACGGGACAAACGAGCACAAAAGACCTCCAGCGACAGCCCCGCCTCCGCACAGTGGCCAAAACGCCCGGCGAGCCCCGCTTCCAGGGCCCCGGAATCGACAATCCGTCCGAAAGCCCGGATCGCCGCTTGCTCGGCCACACCAATGCCATAACGCAGCAACAAGCACCCGAGCGCCTCCCCGTCGAGAGGAGGCAAAAGCCGGCCGCCGGAGCGCAGGGTCGGTGTATTCATGCCAGATAGAATTCGGAAGGAACCACGCCATACGCGCCGGGCGGCAAGGCCTTGACGATGAAGTACTGCTCGCCCACCGCGCCGGGCCGGTCGTACAGCAGATCCACCGTCTGCGGATAGGCGTTCGGCTTCTTGTCCGGTCCGAGCAGGATCATGACCTTGGGCTTGAGGCGGCGGATGCGGTTCTGGGCGACAACGACGGCCACCTCGCCCGAATTGAGCTCAACCAGCGTGCCAACTGGATAGAGACCAATGCACTGCACAAACTGGTCGACGAGGCTTTCGGAGAAGCGGGTGCCACGCTGCACGCGCACCGCATCAAGGGCTGACTGGGAGCTCTCGGCCGGCCCATACGGGCGTTCGCGGGTCAACGCGCAATAGACATCGCAGATCCCTGAGATCTCGGCCATGATGCCCACCGCCTCGCCACGCAGGCCCTTTGGGTAGCCGCTCCCATCGACCCGTTCATGATGCCTGGCCACGATCTCGAGCATCAGTGGAGTCACGCGGGCCGAAGCAGAAAGGATCTGCAGCGAATAGTCCACGTGGGTCTTGAAGATCTCGTACTCCATCGGCGTCAGACTGCCCGGCTTGTGCAGCAGACGATGAGGCAGCCTCAGCTTGCCCACGTCCTGCATCATGCCGGCCATGCCCAGGGTCGCAATGGCATCTTCGCCGAGGCCGAGAGCCCGTCCGAAGATCATCACGTGGGCCGCCACATCGAGGGAATGATCGTAGCTGTAACGGTCCGTCTGCTTGAGGCGCAGCAGCCACAACAGTGCGTCCGGGTTGCGGGCGACACTCAGCACCATTTCCGCCACCACGCTGCGCACCCGCTCAAGATCCGGGTTGAGGCTGCGCTGGACATCGCTGGCAATCTGCTCAAGCACGCCCTGGGCACGCTCGACGACGGGCAACGCAACCGCAATCTCCGTTTCGAGAGGCGTATCCATTCCCGCGGCCTGGACCTCAGGCGCAACGACCGCGTGGTCGTCGCTATCGCCGTCGTCCTGCTCCGCCAGCCCTCCCGCGCGCAGCGCCCTCAGCAGAGCAAAGAAATCGAGCGGCCGCCTCCTGGCCACTAACTCCGCCTGCAAGGCGCCAGGGCCGCGCCGCGCTCCCCGCGGCGTCTCGGGCTCCTGCGGCTCGGCCCGCCAGGCATCACCGACCGAGCGGCTCCGGTCCACATAGACAAAGCGGCATTCCTTCTGCACCTGCTCGAGCATTGCGACATCCTCGATCAGGAAGCCCTGCAGCAGGAACGAGGACTCCAGCCACGGGCGATCCAACTCGGCCACGAACATGCCGATGATCAGATCACGGGCCGCGACGATTTCCCTCAACACAATTCTCCCGAACGGCAAGCGACCTTGCGGGTCACGGCGCCGGATTCGTGAACTGCAGGTGAATCGCTTCCACGCCGGCCACCACGACTTCCGGCAAGCTCAGCTCTGCAGCCCGCAGATTGGCCTCGAGTTGTGCGACGGAGGTTGCCCCGAGGATGGTGCTACCCACCAGCGGCTGGGAGGCCACGAAGGCGATCGCCAGCTCGGTGCACGTCAAGCCGTGCTGGCGAGCGAGATCAACATAGGCTGCTACCGCCGGGCGCACATTGGGCTTGTCGTAGCGCTGGCCGAAACCAGGGAAAAGGGAAATGCGGCCGGAAGCTGCCGGGTCTTCCAGATACTTGCCCGTCAAGTGCCCGAAAGCCAGAACGGAATAAGGCAGCAGGCTGACCTTCTCACGAAAGCACACCTCGGCCAGCCCCTGGTCGAAGACGCGATTGAGCAAGCTGTACGCATTCTGGATCGTAACGACGCGCGGCAGCCCCAGCTCGTCAGCCAGGCGCAGGAACTCCATCACGCCCCAGGGGTGTTCGTTGGACAGCCCCACATAGCGGATCTTGCCCTCGCGGACGAGTTCTCCGAGAACCTCGAGTTGCTCGCGGATCGGCGTCGCGGCACGCTCGGCGGCCGGGTCGAAGCGCCACTGCCCGAACATCGGCTGGTTACGGGCCGGCCAGTGCAACTGGTACAGGTCAATGTAATCGGTGCCGAGCCGCCGCAGGCTGCCTTCCAGCGCCGTCCGGATGTTGTCCCGGTCGAGCGCCTGCGGTCCGCCACGGATCCAGCCCATGCCCCGCGCGGGACCGGCCACCTTGGTCGCCAGCACAACCTTGTCACGAGCCTGCCCCTTGAGCCATGAGCCGACGATGGACTCCGTCGCACCATAGGTCTCGGCCTGGGGTGGCACCGGGTACATTTCCGCCGTATCGATGAAGTTCACGCCGCGCGCAAACGCGGCATCGAGCTGAGCATGCCCTTCCGCCTCGCTATTCTGCCGGCCAAAGGTCATCGTCCCGAGGCAGACGGGCGACACCTGCAGGTCGCTGTTCCCCAGCCTTCGATATTCCATGAAATCACTCCCAAACCCGGCCAAGAAACGGCTCCGGCGCGATGATCGGTTATCATCCGCCACCAGTCGGCCCGCCCGCCACACCGGGAAATGACGCTGGCGGCCACTGAGTATTCCGGAATTCTACACATCCATCCTGCAACGACGCTCACCCAGTATTCATGTTGCCTGTCAACCAGCCCCACCCGGCGCTCGGCGTCCTCGTTCAATGCCGGCCCGGTTTTGAAGCCGATGCCGCCCAGGAACTCCAGGCCGAAGGCCGACGCCTCACCGGCCGGATCGAGACGCGCAACAACAGCGGCTTCGTCTATCTAGCCCTGGACACGCCAGCTCCCCACGACGAAATACGGCGCCGCCTCGACATCGCACGGCTGATCTTTGCCCGCCAGGCCTTCCAGGTGCTGGCGATCATCGACGATCTGCCGGAGCGCGACCGGCTGACACCCCTGAAGGAAGCCATCGAGTCCTTCGGCGAACGCTTTTCTGAGTTGCTGCTGGAAACCCCAGACACCAATGATGGCAAGGAGCAATCGGGCTTCCTGAAACGCTTCGGCCCCCTGCTGCAGAACGCGCTCAACGAGGCCGGCCTGCTACGCCCCGACACGCCCCATCTGCCGCGGCTGCACCTATTCCTCGTCGGCAACCGCCAGGCCTGGCTCGGCCTCAGCATGCCCAGCGAGTCGTCTCCCTGGCCGATGGGCATTCCGCGCCTACGCATGCCGAAAGAGGCACCGAGCCGCTCCACCCTCAAACTGGCCGAGGCGATTCTCACGCTACTGACACCGGACGAACAGAAGACCACCCTTCGCGCCGGCCTGCAGGCCGTCGACCTGGGCGCCTCGCCCGGCGGCTGGAGCTGGCAGTTGGCCAGCCGGGGGCTGCGGGTCACCGCCATTGACAACGGCCCCCTAGCCCCGTCCGCGCTGGCCACCGGACTCATCACCCACCAGCGGGCCGACGGCTTCACCTGGCGCCCGAAGAAGCCCGTCGAGTGGATGGTCTGCGACATGGTCGAACAGCCTTCGCGCATTGCGCCGCTGATGGCGGAATGGATCGCCAGCGGACGCTGCCGGCACACCATTTTCAACCTCAAGCTGCCGATGAAGCGTCGGCAAGAGGAAGTCGAGCGCTGCCGCGCCCTCATCGACCAGCGCCTGCGCCCGGCCGGCATCAAATATACATTGCGAATCAAACACCTCTATCACGACCGGGAAGAAGTTACCTGCTATCTGACGCGGCGCTGAGGGCGCGCCGATGTATAATGACTGCCTACTTAAATGGTGCGGTGCACTAAACCCGCCGTACCGCGATCGTGATCAAATCCATGTCGTTTTCCGAACTCGGGCTCATCCCTGAAATCCTGCAGGCCGTCACCGACGCCGGCTACACCGAACCCACTCCAATCCAGCGCCAGGCGATTCCCGTCGTCCTCGCCGGACACGATGTCATGGGCGGCGCCCAGACGGGTACCGGCAAGACCGCTGGCTTCACGCTGCCGCTGCTCAACCGCCTGGCCCGCCATGCCAGCACCTCGACCAGCCCAGCGCGCCATCCGGTTCGCGCCCTGATCCTGGCGCCGACGCGCGAGTTGGCCATGCAGGTCTTCGAGTCGGTCAAGATGTACTCCAAGCACCTGCCCCTGCGCAGCACCTGCATTTACGGCGGCGTCGACATGAACCCGCAGATCCAGGAGCTTCGCCGTGGCATCGAGATCGTCGTAGCAACGCCGGGCCGCCTGCTCGACCACGTCCAGCAGAAGACCATCGCCCTCGGCCAGGTCGAGTTCCTGATCCTCGACGAAGCCGACCGTATGCTCGACATGGGTTTCATCCCGGACATCCGCCGCATTCTCGCCCTGCTGCCCAGCAACCGCCAGAGCCTGCTGTTCTCTGCGACCTTCTCGGATGAGATCAAGAAGCTCGCCGACCAGATGCTGAAGAACCCGCAGCTGATCGAAGTCGCTCGCCGCAACATGGTCAGCGAGACGATCAGCCACATCGTCCACCCGGTCTCCAGCGGCCTGAAGCGTAACCTGCTGGCCCATCTGATCCGTCACGAAGACGAGGCCAACCAGGTGCTGGTTTTCGTGGACACGAAGTTCGCCTGCAGCCGGCTGGCCCACTTCCTGGAGCGCCACGAGATCTCCGCAGACGCGATCCACGGCGACAAGAGCCAGCAAGCCCGCACCGAGACCCTCGAGAATTTCAAGAGCGGCAAGGTCCGCGTGCTGGTCGCCACCGACGTGGCCGCCCGCGGACTCGACATCGAGGACCTGCCGTCGGTGATCAATTTCGAACTACCACACACAGCGGAAGACTACGTCCACCGCATCGGCCGAACCGGCCGGGCCGGCAAGAAAGGCAAAGCCGTGTCCCTGGTCAGCGCAGAGGAACGTCACCGCCTCGCCGACATCCAGAAACTGATCAAGCTGGAAATCCGCCAGGAGGTCGTTCCCGGCTACGAGCCGGAAGTGGACTTTTTCGAAGGCGAGTCAGGCCGGCGCCGCAAAGCATCGCCCCCCGCAGCCCGCCAGCAGGCAGAAAGCAGCTCGAACGACCGCCGCAAACGTGCGGAACGCCCTGAACGCGAACGCACCGCCCCACGCAGCCGCCAGAGCCACATCGCGCCGGACGGCTTCGACTTCAGCAAGCCCTACGAGGCCACCAACCCGATCGCCCCCCAGCAAGCCACCGACACGCCCGTCTCGGCGGGGCGCGACATCCACAAGGCCCCGCGCCCCATCGCCTTCCTGCTCGGCGGCCTCGGGCGCAAGGCCTGAGCCCAAAAAACGGAAGAAACGCCCACAAGCCGGCTATACCGGTGGCGGGCGTGATCGACAGACAGACGTAAAAAAGCCCCGGAATGCCGGGGCTTTTTTACAGGTATTCTTTGGGGCGACATACCGGGATCGAACCGGTGACACCTGGAATCACAATCCAGTGCTCTACCAACTGAGCTAATGCCGCCACTGATGTCAGGGATTTTTGCCGTATCCCCCGAGGGACATATAAACTCGGCGCAATCCTAGCAAAAAGGCCAACCTCCAGGATTGGCCTAAATGCTTGTTTCTTATGGTGCCGCTGACCGGAATCGAACTGGTGACCTTCGCATTACGAATGCGCTGCTCTACCGACTGAGCTACAGCGGCTCCAAGAAGTCGATAATTATATACATGAAGTTTATGCGGCGCAAGCGAAAATTGCACCGCATAGCTCACATTCCAACCAGCAGGCCATTACTCGCGGATGATCCGCCAGTTGACCACACGGGGATCTCCAGCCTCGGCAACGGTCTGCTCAAAGACCACCAGTTTCCCCTGCGCCGTGGTCCCAACGATGACGATCCTGTTGCCCAGGCGTACCAGCTGCATCCCCGTCAGGCCATCGCTTCCTTCCAGATATTGCACTGGGGAACCGACGCCACCAACCGTCGTATACAGAACCGATTGCCCCGTCCCATAGCTTACGGAGTAAGTACGCGAGGTTCCGGTGACATTGCAAGGATCATTGTTGAGGAGCGACCCCGTCCAGCTCAGGACACCGTCAAAGGTCTGCAGGCCGACGATGATGCGCTCATGCACACTTCCCGAAACGCCCGTCAGATCGTAATACCAGCCCATCGGGGCGGACGCATCAAGCTTGGCCCCTTCGATCAGGTTCGTCACCTTGTTCATCGCCGATCGAGTGGCAGGGAAGCTCCCGCCAGCAGGAAAGGACATCTGGTAACTCTCGTCGCCATATGCCGTGCTGCGCGTGCCATCACGAATTGCATAAACGGTCTGAACCTGCGAATTGCCCTGATCTTCCGATGCAAGCAGGCGGCCGGTTCCCACAAAGACGTAGCGCTTCAGGTCATCGGCCGAATATTCGACCCGCGGAATCGCCGTGACCGCCTGCGCCGTACCATCAGGCGCCTTCAGCGAAGCGATCTTCGTCGGATCCGGCACCGCATTCGTCTTGCTCGTGAAGTCGAAACGCCAGACGCTCCCATTCAGGTCACCGCCGTATACATAATCGACCGTGTAATCCTGGTAATTAGACGTGAAACCGGCGATCTGGGCCAGGCCAGACGGTTCGGCCGCCGTACCTTCGGTCGTGTAAACCGCTTGCAGCAACGCGCCATTCGTCGGATTCACGACATACAGCACGCCCTTGCCCGCGTTTGGACCGGTGGTATTGTTGTAACCACCAGTGAGCAGTACCACCCATCCCCATTTGGCGGTCTTAACGATCAGCGGCTGGCCAAAGCTGAACCCCATATCCGGATCAGAGAATTCCCACAACACCTTGCTGGCCGCATCGACCTCGGTCATCGAGGATGAAATGCTGGTGACGTCCACACCGATATAACTCCGTCCGCCTTTGCCCTCCCCGACCACCAGCAGGGTGCGCCAGTCGAAGCTTCCCTGATCGCCAGCGACAGTGCCGCCGGCCCGGGCAAAATCGATGCTGCGCACCTCTGGCGTCGCATTCATGTAATAGCGGTGTGCGTACGTCGGACGGGCCAGGGCCTGGATGCCGCTGGTTTCCGGGACGTCGTCAGGCCCGGCGTATAGCGAGTAAGGCACGACGGCGAACAGTTCATTGCCTGCATTGGAGGTGTTGCTGGCATCGAAGGCATGCAGCATGCCGTCGTTTGCACCAACATAGACAACCGGAGTCCGATTTGCCTTGCTCGTCACGAACTGGCTATAGCCCGGATTGTAGGCGTCCCCGTACCCCTCTCCTGGCGCGCCAACATACACGACCTGGGAGTCCACAATGTCGCCGAGCAGGCTTTCCCGCTGCCTGTAGAGGTTGGTCACAGAGGCAGTCGATTCATACGTGCGGTCGCCACGCAGGTAGTTCAGCACCCGCTGGCCATCCACATCATCACCCGACGGCGTGACGGACGTCTTGCTGAGGTTGAGCTTCTGCGTGGCGCCCAGACTGGCAAATCGGAAAGGCACAGCCTTAAGGTTGGACGCCGATACCGCCTTGGATTCGTCCTTGAGCGCCAAGGTCGCGATCTTGCGGGCACTGTCCCAGCCTGACCCTGCGGCCAGCGCCCCGAGCTTGGTGGCCGCACTCCACAGGGTGCTCGTCACCGGTTGGTTGTTGTTGTCGAATGAGGTGATCGCCGATGCCGTGACATCCCCCTTCCAGGTCGAGGCGTCATAGGTACCCTGATACGAGTTCCCCCCCCCCGCCGCCACGTTCAGCTGCGGAGAAGACAGCGCGGACCCTGCACCGGTACCACTGCCCGATGCAATGCTCTTGAAAGCGCTCTGCAGACCGGCAACCATCGCATCGGGCGAACTGGCAGGATAATAATTGGTGGGTAGGGTAACCGCCGTCTTGTTGTTACCGGTATCCGTGTAAGTTCGAGCCGGTGCCCCCGCGGCAGTCTTCTCGTACCAGCTATCCTTGGCCGCGTCGAAAAGCCCGATCGAACCATCAGGCTTCGTGTAGCCGCCGTATTTCGTCGCCAGCCAGTACTGGTCGTTCAACAGTTTTGGAATGCTCGGCTCGAGAACGTCCATCCAGTAGGTACTGATGTTCTGGGTTCCAGCGAGATCCGTCCGGATGTCGCTGGAATGGGCGTAGTAGGCGATCCCCGCAATCAGGTAGCCGTTGTCAGTGCCGCCCCCCTGGGCCGTCACCCCCAGATTGCCCCCCAGCCCCTCGAGTACGCCGACGGCATTGGTCCACTCTACGGCTGTTTTCAGGGAGCCCATGTCGGCATCCACGCCCGAGGCCGGCGCGCTTGCCCCGGAGAGGTTCTTCAGATCGTACTGGGAGTGAGTGTCGCCAATGCCGACGATGTAATTCTTCTTACAGGAAAGGGGGCCGGCCGACGGATACTTGGCATCAACAGCAGGATCATTCCAAGTCTCGAAAACGGGAAAATTATCGCGCAGCTGGGTATTGAGTCCCGATATGTAAGACGGGGTTGGTGTCAGTGCCTTGAAATACTTGACCACCTCAGCATAAAGCTCACTGACCGGATCGTAATACTTATATAGCCCCTTATCCTGACCAAATCGGTTCAGGTAATTGATTGTCCCGCTGTATTTCACCCCCTGATCGGCACCGGTACCATAGGGATCATCAGGAAAAGCACCTGTAGGCAAAATCTCCGAGGCGATCGATTGGAGCTTCGCCCTCAAAACGCCACCATCCTTATTGGGATTAGTGACACCATTTGCGTCCTTATCAGTCGCCGTGAACAACCCCAGATAGCCAAATGCACCGAAATACATCTTGTCCCGGTACTTCTGAATCAGGCCCACTGGCTTCCAGACCGTCTTCGAGCCATCGCCACTGACATACTTCTGACAATTTATCTCCAGCAGGGAGACGCCATTCACCTTTTCATCGCGGCAGACCTCCACGCGCACATCGAACATCTTGCACGGGTATTTTGTATTTTTTGTACACGCATTATTGTCTTCAACATTGAGCGCAGCCCCGCTCGTTCCGTTACTCCCATCCGGCCACTTCGACGACGACAACAGACCAAAGCGGACCTGCACCCCTTCTCCGCCGTTACGAATACCGAGGGTGCCCGTCGTCACCCCGGTTGCAGCTGTGTCGGTATATTTGGCGAGGTCCGTGCTACCAAGGCTCCGGTCGATAAAGTTACTCGTCAGATAGCTGCCTTGCTTGGACGCATAGGCTCGTTCAAGTATCGTCGCCCCATAAGGCGCCACTCCCGGTGCCTGGTCGAAAGTCTTAGGCTCGTCATAAGACCGAAGACCGCCAGTAAGGGCCCAACGAAAGGTATCAATACCCTGCATTGTGGCCCAGTTCATGAAATTGCCACTCCATCGACCATTTTTTCCGGCACAGGAGTAAAGGGCGGCAGCCGTCGTGAAATCGGCCGGCTTGAAATAATTCCCCTTGACTGCATCAGAAACGTACTGGTAACACTTTTCAGGGTCAAAATAGCCCAAATACTTTTTTGATCCCTGGAAAGTATCATCCGTGCCCTTGTAGGCCCGCGTAATAGCAGTCGGGAACTCCACGGACAGGGCCAGCATCACGTTGGCAGGCACGTCTGCCACACGAACCGGCTGGTCGGCCAGCGGTGTCTTTGCAGCCGACACAGGCCCCGTGCCCAGACAGGCGAGTACTCCGCTCAGAACAACCGACGCGAAACGACGCCGGCGCAAAGCCCACGTTTTCATTTCCTGCATTCCTCTCTGATTCATCATTTCACGCGCGTCGTCACGATTGCCTGCGCATAGGTCTGGGTATTGCGCGGACCGTCGCTGCGGACGGTGATGCGGTACAGGGGCAAGGAAACAGCCCCGATCGGACTGTTGCGGGTATCACCACCAACCTGCACTCGGTCGGAGACCGCGCACACATTCTCGTTGGAGGGGCCGAAATCGGTACACATCCGCTCGATCAGGAAACGGATGAGACTGCCATCCTTCTTGCCGAGGACCGAGTCGACGGGCTTTATCGTCGAAAACTTGGCATCGAAAGTCGCCGCATCCGCCATGATGACCGGGATCCCGTTGGCGTCAGTTTCCAGCAGGCGCGGGGAGTAATTCATTGCAAACCATTTGGCGGCATCGGTGCATGCGCCCGCGGCACAACCGGCATTCGAATCCGCATAAGTGGAAAAATTCGCGGACTTCATTACCTTGAACGCCTCGTTCAGTCCGATCGTCGAGCGATTCACGGTATCGCGCTTGAAAGCCAGGTTGCCCGACAGCAGCGCCGAGGTGTCGACGGAGCGCAGCAAGGCGACGCCCCCAAGCATCATCACGACCAGCACCACCAGCACGATGGCGAGCACGGCCCCCGTCGAGCGGGACGGTTTCTGAAAGCGGAAATTGCGCGGAAATGGAGCCATGACAGGACCTAGGATTTCGGGATGGACTTCATGTTGCGCAGCGGAACGACCCAGTCGAACACCTGGTACACATAGAGTTGGTCCGTGCCGGACAGATCCCGCGTCACCTTCTTGCTGTCGCCCAGATCCTGGAACAGCACCAGTTGCGTGGTCTTGGCATCGGCCGTGGTGGCACGAGACGAGCGCAGCACAACGCCGACCCGGATGGCCTTGATCTGATCGATTTTCTGCTGGGTGACCGCCTTGCCGTCCATCAGATCGCTTACGTCCCAGCCGGCGGCGGACGGCGACACCCATTCGTCGATCACGTTGTCATTGGCGAGACCACCGTTCGCACCATTGTCCAGCCCATAAAGCGCCTTCAGCAGCACGACGTTCTCACCGAAGGCCTGCACCCCTCGCCGCTGCAGCAGATCAAACTCAACGAGCTCGCTGTTGGCGTTGATACCCAGCAGCGAGAACACAGGATTGGCCTCCCGGCCCAGGTGGAAGGCCGAGGGACTGTTGGTCGTCGATGCCAGCAGGCCATAGGACGACGCAGCCGCATTCAGCTTGACCACCGTGTATGAGGCTGGCGCAACGACTGCAGCGGCGGCCGGAATGACCTTGAGTCCGAGCGACGCATTGGTGACCGGCGTTCCGTTGGAAAAGTCGCTGGCCGCCTGCACGATCTGGCAGTCACCGGGCTTGTCCACCTCCATCGGCACAGACAGGAAGAGATCATCGACAGGCTGCCCTGCGGTCTTCAGGCCAAAGCCGATAGTGTTCTTGAAGGACATGAAAGTGCCCTGCTTCTCGAGGTCCGACGCGTAAGGCATGTCACGGTTGCCGGCCGGCGAGCCACCGGCCATTACGACGATCAGATCCGAGCCTGCATTGCCGCCGTTCTTGATGCCCACCGGCAGCACCCGCACCGTCCCTGGAAATGCAGCGAAGGGCTCAGGAAACGACGCGGCGGGGAGCAGCTGCGTATTCGCCCGCGTGGCCTTCAGGGTACAGCCCCACACGTTGCGTCCCTGCACAAAGGATGCCCCGGCCTCCTCGAGCAGCACCTCCAGACGGTTCCCGACGATGGACGCCGACTGCACGACATCCGCGGTTCCACCAAGGGTGCGACGGAAAGACTCGCTCGCAGAGAACGACCTCAGGACGATCAGCGAGGCAATCATGCCAACGGCCAGACCGACCATTACCTCGACGAGGCTGATGCCCCTTGAACGCCGCGCGGCAGGCTTGCGTAAAACGGTATGCGGAGACATGCGCGCTTCCTAGAAAAGCATGGCGGTAGTGGTGTAGGAACCCTTGACCTCGCTGGCCTTGGCGTTCTTGTCCACCACCCCGGGGTTCGTCCATTCGATGGTCAGCACAGCGACCAGGGTCTGGGAGGTGTAGGACGGCGGCGACCAGTCAATCGTCACCGTCGCATTCGGCAGATAGCTCCCGCCTAGCACCCGGTCCTTGTACCAGGCCTTGAACTTGGCCCCGCCCTGCGCGTAGTCGGACCTCACCTTGGAGAGATCCGAGGTAGCCATCTTGGCCATCAGCTCATCGGCCAGCAACGCGGCCTCGGCGCGAAAGCGGCTATCCGTCGCAATCTTGGTGGATGCAGCCTGGAAGCCGACCATCCCGAGCACGCCCAGCGAGAAGATCAACAGGGCCACAAGGGCTTCGAGCAGGACAAAACCTCGTGCTTGCTTGGTCACGGCGGCGCTCCAATCAAGGTTTCGGACAGCGGTCCAGCGACACCAGCGGTGCGCAGGCGGCCGGAGTGCCGGACGTGGCCGAGGGGTCGCACATCTTCACGCCCCCCCCTGGCGTCACGAAAACGCACAGGGCACGGTCGGCCCCCGTCCGGCTGATCCGGTAGATCTGGTATTCGGTCAGGGCCACACCCTTGATGTTCGAACCTCGCCCGGTACCGCTGAAGACCACGCTGGCCGGCCCGCTGATCGAAAGGTCGGGTGCGACCTCGGACATCGACTGCGCATTGACATACGCAAGCTTGGTATCCGCAAGTGGGCTGAAGGTACTGTCGAGCACACGCACCGCCCAGTTTGCGCCATTGCCCGCCGCACTGATCGAAGAGATCGAGGCTACCGAAGGCTTGTCGTTGGTCAGCAGGAACTCGACCCGTGCATTACGGCGGATCGCTTCTGCTTCCGCCTGACGCAACCCGTTCTGGATGACCTCGGCCCCCACCGTCACCGAGTTGCGCAGCAGCCAGTCCCGCATGGACGGTATCCCCACGGCCATCAGGATGCCAAGGATGGTCACCGTGACCATCAGTTCAAGCAAGGTGGTTCCGCGCTGTGGCCGGCGGCCGTCCCGCATCAACATGAGGTCACTCCCTTGGCCATCAGCCAGCAGGACTGGGAGGCCCCGACGGACGGCGTCTTGGAAGACTTTTCCCCCGCCTGGTTGATGGCATAGCTGTAGCCGTCCATGCCCTTGGCCGACAGTCCCGTCGCGGTGATCGTGAAAGTCGTCTGGGAACAGTCGGTCAAGGCAACCGAAAACGCGGTATCCGCGAACAGGCCGGTAAAGATGTCCGGACAGGTCGCGTTACCCATCGCGGCCTCATAGGTACGCGTGGTGTTGAAATACTGCTCCATCCGCACCTTGGCCTCGGACAGGGCCTCGGTGCCCTGGGCAATCTTTCCGCGAATGATATGGTCCGTGTATGAGGGAATCGCAACGGCTGCAAGAATGCCGACGACCGCCACGACGATCATCAGCTCAAGCAGGGTCATGCCTTTTTCATGCTTCATCAATCCATCTCCTTTGATCGTACGATGGCATAACCGGAAGTGTGGCGCGAGGGTCTATCGACAAGCGGCCTCGGGCTACCGACAAACGGATATGAGTTCGCCCGCGCACAGCACTAAAGTGCGAACCTAATCAGTCATGGCCACCTCTTACGTGCCCTCCGCCGGCCTCCTCGCCCCCCCGTTCCACCGTCTCGGCCTCGCCCTCATCCTGTCGGCGCTGGCTCATCTGGTCGCCCTGTCGGCCTTCACCTTGGGTGGGGACCGGCGCCTGCCGGAGAGTGATGCAACGGCGCCTCCAGCGCTGTCGGCTACGTTGGTCGGGCACGGCGCAGAGGCGCAAACCGGCACGCCCCCCCCCACCTCGTCGCATCCCGGCACAACCGCCGACATCCCGCCCTCCCCAAATGCCGGCGACCCTCCCCTGCCGGCCGCCTCTGCCAATGCCGGCGACGACGACACTACAGCCCCGGCAGCCGCCGTGGAAGCGACAAGCGCCCAAGCTCCCGCCGCCTCCCGGCATATTGCCGCACGCTTCATTCCAGTCGCCGAGCTCACCCGTGCCCCACAGCTGATCAGTTATGTGGACGAAAAACGTTGGCCGCGCCTGCCCGGCGTCCCGGCTGGCAGCTTCCGCCTCATGCTATCCATAGGCGCCGACGGAATCGTGAAGCAGGTTCTGCCCGACTGTGATGGAGACCTCTGCGAGGCCGCGCGGATCTACACGGAGATCGTCAGCGAATGGCGCTTCCTGCCCGGGGAAGTGCTCGGTACCCAGGTCCCCAGCCAGCTCACCCTCGAATTCCAGGTGAAGGGAGACAGCAGCTTTCCCGGCATTGATCAGCTGCCGCCGCGCCAGTAATCCGGCCGTCCAAATACCCCGCGCAGGTGGTCGATAAGCAGCCGCACGCGCAGCGGCAGGCGGCGGTTCTGCGGAAAGACAGCATAGATGCCGGTAGCTGGCGCCCCCCATTCGTCGAGCACCGACACCAGCACACCACTCGCCAGGTCACGCTCCACCTCCCACATGGAGCGCCAAGCCAGGCCGATGCCGCCGAGCGCCCATTCGTGCAGCACCGTGCCGTCATTGCACTCAAAGCGGCCTGACACCTTGACGGTCCGCGTGCGCCCCGGCACATCCAGATCGGCAAACACCCAGCCCCGCTGCGGGTCGAGGGACAGGCAATCATGGCGGGCCAGATCATCCGGAGTCTGCGGAATGCCGTTGCGGGCCAGGTAGGACGGGCTCGCCACCACCACCCGCCGGTTGTCGGCGAGACGCACCGACACCAGACTCGAATCGCTCAGCTCGCCGATGCGGATCGCGCAATCGACACCTTCGTTCACCAGATCCACCAGGCGGTCGCTGAGGTCGAGGCTGCAAGTCACCTCTGGGTTGGCAGAGAGGAAGTCACGCACTA
Source organism: Zoogloea sp. (assembly GCF_041914405.1). Lineage (NCBI taxonomy): Bacteria > Pseudomonadati > Pseudomonadota > Betaproteobacteria > Rhodocyclales > Zoogloeaceae > Zoogloea > Zoogloea sp. The sequence continues at coordinate 7,268 of NZ_JAYSDK010000026.1, read as the reverse complement.
GCGGTGCCACATGGCGCCGGCCGAAGCCTGCCGGCGCCGACACCTTGATGTGCCCGCTGGCCTTCACGCCGCCGAGGCTCACCGAGGCCTCCGCATTGGCGAGATCGTTGAGGATGCGCTGACAATCCTCCAGGAAGGCACTGCCCTCGAAGGTAAGACTCAGCTTGCGGGTGGTGCGCACCAGCAGCTTCACCCCCAGCCGCTCCTCCAGCGCGTCAATGCGCCGCCCCATCATCGCCGGCGTCACGCCCTCGGCGCGGGCCGCCGCCGATAAGCTGCCACGGGTCGCCACGCTGACGAAGGTTTCTATTTCCTTGAAGCTGCTCATTTGATACTAAAAGTAAAAAATCATTTGATTTTATTATGGCTTCTTTTTTCTTTAGTCATTAAATAAACTTCGTTCCAACGTGGTGGAGGAGACGCTGACCGAGCGGTGCCACCGGGCAAAAGCCCGGTAGAAGCGCCCCACAGCACCACCAACAACAACCGCTTTCCCGACAAGGACCTCAAGAGCATGGCGCACGCGCCCCGAATCCAGGCTGTTGCATTCGATGCCTTCGGCACGCTCTTCGACGTTTACTCGGTGGGCCTGCTGGCCGAACAGCTCTACCCGGGCAAGGGCGCCGCCCTCGCCGAGCTGTGGCGCATCAAGCAGATCGAATACAGCTTCATCCGCACCCTGTCCGGCCGCTACAAGCCCTTCTGGGACATCACCCAGGACGGCCTGCAGTACGCCGCCGCCAAGCTCGGGCTGGAGCTCGACGCCCAGCGTCGCACCCAGCTGATGAACCAGTACGCCTGCCTGTCGCCGTTTCCGGAGAACCTGGGCGCGCTGCGCACCCTCAAGGAAGCCGGCGTCCCCACCGCCATCCTGTCCAACGGCACGCCGGAGATGCTGCAGGTCGCCGTCAAGAGCGCCGGCATGCACGGCCTCTTCGACCACGTGCTGTCGGTGGATGCGGTGCGCAAGTACAAGACCGCCGCCGACGCCTACGCGCTGGCTCCGCAGGCCTTCGGCTGCGCCGCCGAGCGCATCCTGTTCGTGTCGTCCAACGGCTGGGATGCAGCCGGCGCAACCTGGTTCGGCTATACCACATTCTGGATCAACCGCAGCGGCCAGCCCCTTGAGCAACTGGACGTCACCCCCACCGTCCAGGGCCGCTTGCTGACCGATGTCGTCGATTACGTGGCGCGCCACCGCGCCTGAGCAACTTCAAGTTTTTTCAACTTCTCAACCAGGAGTCATCATGAGCCTCACCCTCCCCGCCGGCATGCAGATCAATGCCCCGATTCGTCCGGGCTACGAAACCATCCTCACCCCGGAAGCCCTCGAGCTGGTCGCCAAGCTGCACCGCGCTTTCGAAGGCCGCCGCCAGGAACTGCTGAAGGCCCGTGTCGAGCGCCAGGCCCGCATCGACGCCGGTGAAATGCCCGACTTCCTGCCGGAAACCAAGCACATCCGCGAAGGCGACTGGAAGGTCGCCCCGGTGCCCGCCGCGCTGCAGTGCCGTCGCGTCGAGATCACCGGCCCGGTCGAGGCCAAGATGATCATTAACGCCTTCAACTCCGGCGCTGACTCCTACATGACCGACTTCGAGGACTCCAACTCCCCGAACTGGGACAACCAGCTCCAGGGCCAGGTGAACCTCTACAAGGCGATCCGCCGCGAACTGTCCTTCAAGAACGAAGCCGGCAAGGAATACAAGCTCAACGACAAGATCGCCACCCTGCAGATCCGTCCGCGCGGCTGGCACCTCGACGAGAAGCACGTGCTGGTCGACGGCCAGCGCGTTTCCGGCGGCCTGTTTGACTTCGGTCTGGTCTTCTTCCACAACGCCAAGGAACAGATCGCCCGCGGCGCCGGCCCCTTCTACTACCTGCCGAAGATGGAATCCCATCTGGAAGCCCGCCTGTGGAACGACATCTTCGTGATGGCCCAGGACCACGTCGGCCTGCCGCAGGGCACCATCAAGGCCACCGTGCTGGTCGAAACCATTCTCGCCACCTTCGAGATGGAAGAAATCCTGTACGAACTGCGCAACCACTCCGCCGGCCTGAACGCCGGTCGCTGGGACTACATCTTCTCCTGCATCAAGAAGTTCAAGAAGAACAAGGACTTCTGCCTGGCCCAGCGCGGCGCCATCACGATGGAAGTGCCCTTCATGCGTTCCTACGCGCTGGCTCTGGTGCAGGCCTGCCACAAGCGCGGCGCGCCGGCCATGGGCGGCATGTCGGCCCTGATCCCGATCAAGGGTGACCCGGAAGCCAACGAAAAGGCCCTCGCCGGCATCCGCCACGACAAGACCCGCGACGCCAACGACGGCTTCGACGGCGGCTGGGTGGCTCACCCGGGCCTGGTGCCGATCGCCATGGAAGAGTTCGTCAAGGTGCTGGGCGACAAGCCGAACCAGTTCGAGAAGCAGGTCGAAGGCTCCTTCGGCCCGGCCCAGTGGCTGGACTTCCGTCCCACCACCCCGATCACCGAAGCCGGCCTGCGCAACAACATCAACGTCGGCATCCACTACCTCGGCTCCTGGCTGGCCGGCAACGGCTGCGTGCCCATCCACAACCTGATGGAAGACGCCGCCACCGCCGAAATCTCCCGCTCGCAAGTGTGGCAGTGGGTGGTTTCGCCGAAGGGCATCCTCGACGACGGCCGCAAGGTCACCGTTGAGATGGTCCGTCCGATGATTGCCGAAGAACTGGCCAAGGTGAAGGCCACCGTCACCGCCCAGGGCGAAGACACCGCCACCTACGACCAGGCCGCCGAGATCTTCGACAAGATGTCGCTGACCCCGGACTACCCGGAATTCCTGACCCTGCCGCTGTACGAGGCGATGGAATAAGCGGAGCCTGCGCTTCGATATGAAAACGGCACCCTCGGGTGCCGTTTTTTATTCCACGCTCGAAAGCAACGCCGTGATCCGATCTGGGTCCGCGCCACTCACACGGACCCGCTTGCTGCGCGACGTCTCCCCACTGACCAGCTCCACCGCGGATTTCGACACGCGGCAGGCCTTGGCCAGAAAGGCGATCAGTGCCGCGTTGGCCTTGCCGTCCACCGGCGGCGCGGCGAGGCGGATCTTGAGGGCTTCGCCGTGCAGGCCGACGAACTCGGTCTTCTTGGCCCCGGGCTGGATGTGCAGCATCAGCGTCACGCTGCCATCGGCAGCCCGGTTCAGCCAGCTCATGCTCAGGCCAGCCCGATCAGCATGTACTTGCCCATCGCCAGCGCGCTGAGCAGCACCTGGAGGAGGAGCAACAGCGCGATCGGAGTCAGGTCCACCCCGCCGATCGCCGGGATGACGCGGCGGAACGGCCGCAGGAAAGGCTCGGCCAGCGCGTTGATGACGCCCGCCATCGGCGCGTAGGGATTGACCCACGACAGGATGGCTGACATCAGCACCACACCCATCAGCAGATACAGCGCCGCCTTGATGGTCTCGAGCAGGCCGACGCTCCACATCACCACCAGCAGGCTGAGGGGGTCGGCCAGGCCGATGATGCCGCGCACCCACAGGGTGATGAAGACCACCAGGGTCTGCACGATCCAGGCCGGCAGCAGGCTGGCAAGATCCAGCCCGAACAGGCCCGGGATGATGCGCCGCAACGGCACCACCGCCCAGTCGGTGGTGGCCAGCACGAAATTGCCGATCGGGTTGCGGAAGGAAATCCGCTGCCACTGCATCACGAAGCGCGCCAGCAGCACGCCGGAAAGCAGACTACCGAGGGTTTCGACGATGGTCAGGAACAGGTTTCCGAGCATGGCCGGCTCCGCGCTCAGTCGCGGCCGAGCTGTTCGCCCAGCTCACGGCCGCGGGCCTCGGCGGCGGCCACCGCACGGGTCACGATGGCCGGAAAGCCGTCGGCGGCGAAGGAGGCCAGCGCCGCTGCGGTGGTGCCGCCCTTGGAGGTGACGCGCTCACGCAGCACCGCCGGGGATTCGTCGCTGCTAGCCGCCAGCTTGGCAGCACCGAGCACCGTGTCGATGGCCAGCTTGCGGGCCGTGTCGGCGTCGAAGCCGAGGGACTCACCGGCCGCCTGCAGGCACTCAATGAAGTGGAAGACGTAGGCCGGGCCGCTACCGGAGACGGCGGTGACGCCGTCGATCTGCGCCTCATCGGCCACCCACACCACGCTGCCGACCGCCGACAACACCTTCGCGGCCGCATCGCGGCCTTCTGCATCCACGGACGGGTCAGCAAACAGGCCGGTGATGCCGGCACCGATCAGCGCCGGGGTATTGGGCATCGCGCGCACCAGCTTGCGGTAGTCGCCCAGCCAGCGGCCGATGTCGGTCAGGCGCAGGCCGGCGGCGATGCTCACCACCACCTGTTTGCCGAGGCGGCCGGCAATCGGCGCCACGGCGGCCTTCAGCTGCTGCGGCTTGACCGCCAGCACCAGCACGTCGCAGTCCAGGGCCTGATCGTCGATGGATTCAACGGCACGCACGCCGAAGACATTCTCCAGCTTGGCGCGGCCCTCGGCCGACAGCTCGACGGCCTGCACGTCCGCCGCCTTGAAACCCTGCTTGACCAGGCCGCCGATCAGGGCCGCCGCCATGTTGCCGCCACCCAGGAAGGTGATTTTCATTGGATTCTTTCCGTCAGTTGGATTCGTAGAGGGTGAGTCAGGCGCGCGATCCGAAGATCGCCGTGCCCACGCGGACCATCGTCGAACCTTCGGCGATCGCCGCCTCCAGGTCGTCGGACATGCCCATCGACAGGGTATCGAGACCGTAGCCGGCCCCATTGAGTTCATCGCGCAGGGTCCGCAGGCTGGCAAAACGCGCCCGCTGCACCGCCACGTCGGAAGTCGGTTCGGGAATCGCCATCAGTCCGCGAAGGCGCAGGCGCGGCAAGGCCGCCACGGCCTTTGCCAGTTCCGTCAGCTCGGCCGGAGCGACACCGCTCTTGCTGTCTTCACCGCTCACATTGACCTGGATGCACACGTTGAGCGGCGGCAGATGCACGTCGCGCTGCTCGGACAGGCGCTCGGCGATCTTGAGGCGGTCGATGGAATGCACCCACGCGAAGTGATTGGCCACCAGCCGCGTCTTGTTGCTCTGCAGGGGGCCGATGAAGTGCCATTCGAGGCCGAGACCGGCCAGCGCCTCGACCTTGGCCACGCCTTCCTGCACGTAGTTCTCGCCAAAGGCCTGCTGCCCGGCGGCGGCGGCCTCGCGCACGCTATCTGCCGGCCAGGTCTTGCTCACCGCCAGCAGGCGGACTTCGGTGGGCTGGCGCCCTACCGTCTGCGCTGCCGACGCGATGCGCATGACAAGGTTTTGAAGGCGGCCGGAAATGCCTGACTTATAATCTTCCAAAGCGCGAATCTGGGCTAAAGAGGCCATTGAGTATAGCATCGGCCCTGACGCTGCCCGTTTTGTACGCTCATCCCCCTATCACCCGTAACACTGCCGCCCGCAGCGAGTCGCCACGATGGACATCACCGAACTGCTTGCTTTCACCGTCAAGAACAAGGCATCCGACCTGCATATCTCGGCCGGCCTGCCGCCGATGATCCGTGTGCACGGCGACGTGCGCCGCATCAACCTGCCCGCGCTGGTGCACAAGGACGTCCATGGCATGGTGTACGACATCATGAACGACTCCCAGCGCAAGCAGTACGAGGAACAGTTCGAAACCGACTTCTCCTTCGAGATCCCCAACCTGGCGCGCTTCCGGGTCAATGCCTTCAACCAAAACCGGGGCGCGGCGGCGGTGTTCCGGGTCATTCCGTCCAAGGTGCTGACCCTCGACGAGCTCAACTGCCCGAAGATCTTCAAGGACATCTCAACCCAGCCGCGCGGCATCGTGCTGGTCACCGGTCCGACGGGTTCCGGCAAGTCCACCACGCTGGCGGCGATGGTCGACTACATCAACGAGAACGAATACGGCCACATCCTGACCATCGAGGACCCGATCGAATTCGTCCATGAGTCCAAGCGTTGCCTGATCAACCAGCGGGAAGTCATGCGTGACACCCACTCCTTCAACGCGGCACTGCGCTCGGCCCTGCGGGAAGACCCAGACGTGGTGCTGGTCGGCGAAATGCGTGACCTGGAAACCATCCGCCTGGCGCTGACCGCAGCCGAAACCGGCCACCTGGTGTTCGGCACGCTGCACACCTCCTCGGCCGCCAAGACCATCGACCGTATCGTGGACGTCTTCCCCGCCGCCGAGAAGGACATGGTCCGCGCGATGATGTCCGAATCCCTCCGGGCAGTGATCTCGCAGACCCTGCTGAAGACCAAGGACGGCACCGGCCGGGTCGCCGCCCACGAGATCATGATCGGCACCCCGGCGATCCGCAACCTGATCCGCGAGAACAAGGTCGCCCAGATGTATTCGGCGATCCAGACAGGCCAGAATGTAGGCATGCAGACCCTCGACCAGTGTCTGGCCGACCTGGTCCGGCGCAATATCGTATCGGGCTCTGAAGCCCGCCTGCGGGCCCAGAACAAGGACAGCTTCCCGGCCTGAAGCCTTGTCGTCCCAAAACCGCAACAGCCGGCAACGCCGGTGACAGGAACGCACCATGGAACGCGATCAGGCACTCAAGTTCATGCACGACCTGCTGCGGCTGATGCTGCAGAAGAACGGCTCCGACCTCTTCATCACGGCGGGCTTCCCGCCGGCGATCAAGATCGACGGCAAGATCGTGCCCCAGTCGAACCAGCAACTCACTCACACCCACACCATGGAACTGGCACGGGTGATCATGAGCGACCGCCAGGCCCAGGAGTTCGAAGCCACCAAGGAGTGCAACTTCGCCATCTCCCCGCCGGGCATCGGCCGCTTCCGCGCCAACGCCTTCATCCAGCAGGGCCAGGTTGGCATGGTGCTGCGAACAATCCCGCAGAAGATACCGACCTTCGACGAGCTCGGCCTGCCGCCGGTGCTGAAGGACATCACCATGTCCAAGCGCGGCCTGGTGATCTTCGTCGGCGGCACCGGCACCGGCAAGACCACTTCGCTGGCGGCGATGGTGGATTACCGCAACGAGAAGAGCTACGGCCACATCATCACCGTCGAAGACCCGATCGAGTTTGTGCATGCGCACAAGAACTGCATCGTCACCCAGCGGGAAGTCGGCATCGACACCGACTCCTGGGAGCCGGCGCTGAAGAACACCCTGCGCCAGGCCCCCGACGTGATCCTGATGGGCGAAATCCGCGACCGAGAGACGATGGACTACGCCATCGCCTTTGCCGAAACCGGCCACCTTTGCCTGGCCACCCTGCACGCCAACAGCGCCAACCAGGC
>NZ_JAYSDK010000025.1:0-78971 GCF_041914405.1 Zoogloea sp. | reverse complement strand
CCTGGCTCAAACTAAAGTCGGCAGCCTGGCTCAATATTCAATCGGCGCGGACAGGTGTGGCTGGACAGCGACATGCAGTGCTACGCCCCGGCCACAGGCAAGCGTGGCCGCCAGCCCACTTTCTCGGATGCGGCCATCCAGCTCTGCCTGCCTGAGCATCAAATGTCTGCTTGGTTTGGCCTTGCCCCAAAGCCCGGGAATGGTCGAAAGCCTATTGGGCCTAGCCGGTTTGGATTGGAAGGTTCCGGACTTCAGCACCGTCTGCCGCCACCAGAAGAGGTTAAGCGTCAAACCGCCCTACCGACCCAGCACGATGGCACTGGCCCTGCGGGCCTGCCAACGATTCGGGCGTCGAATCGGGAAGAGGTGAAGCAGCTACCACCGACGCAGTTTGGTGGAAACGAAAATGAACTGCTTCAAACGACGGGGCGAACGGGTCATGGCCAAGACGTTTGAGCGTCAGGTAACGGAACAGCATGTCCGCTTAAACGTCCCGACTTTCAAAGCGAGCGACCGGCGCTGCCGCGGGTGAGTCGCAGCAGCGGCAGCGAACTCACTCCCGCACGACGTACGGGCGTCCGCCCAGATGCCGGTGATAGGCACCGAAGCCCCCATCCCGCGCCGCATGGCGGCTGACCAGATCAGCCTGGCCCGAGAGGCGGTCCACCGTCGACAGGATATGGGCATCCAGACTCAGAGGCTCCCGCAGCCCCAGCCAGTTGGGTGCCCCCTTGGCTGCGGTGATGGCGTGGAGGAGTGCCAGGTAATGGGCCTCGGGGAGGATCACCCGGTGCTGGGCCCGGGCCGCGGCAAGCCACTCGAGTACCGTGTGCTTATGGCCCAGCAGAGCCCCGCGTTCCGTCATCTCATAGCGGCTGCGCAGTGCATTGAACTGATACTCCTCCGCCTTACCCGCGTCGTGGAGCAGACTCGCCGCGATCAACACCGGCAGATGCACCTCCGCGTGATGGCTGCCGAGGCTCCGGGCCCGCTCGGCGACTTCCAGCGCGTGGCGGAAGTTACCGTTCCGGCCGTTGTGATGCCCTTGGAGCGAACTCGGCCCCTCAAGATACCGCTGGAAGCGTCGGGGCTCCCAGAACACCGCGTTGAAGAGGTGCTGCAGCGGTCGTCCCAGGCCCTCCCAGAAACGCCCCGCTCGCGCAACGAGCTCCCTGTCCCGGACCCAGGCGTGGGGTACCGTGTCGAAGGGATTGAGGCTCGCCTCGGGCCGTTCGAGCTTCGCCAGCCGGGCGATCCGGATCGCCCCCAGGGTGCTGGTCGGTCGACCCAGCCAGCGGATCGACACGAGGCTGCCGACCGTCAGCCGGCTATCCGGATGCCGGCACAGCCATTCCACCCGCAGCACCGCCCGCTCGTGGAAGACGACCGCCACGTTGAGCAGGTTGCGCTCGTCAAAGGGCAGGCGCTCGATCGACTGGATCCGGAACACCGGCGGCAGGCGGTCGATGACGTGATCCGGCTGGGGCAGTTGGCTCACTGAAAACACAGTTTGGCGGGTATCAGACATGGTCATGAGCTCCTTCAACAACGACGTTTTGCGCAGAAGACGCAAAGCACTCACTCAGCAAGCGTTCAAAAGCGGATCCATCTTTGCGAGTCAGGTTGGGCACATAACGGGAATACACCTTGAACAGCATTTCGGTGCTCGTGTGTCCCATCTGGCGGGCGATCCATTCGGGGTTTTCCCCGGCGGCGAGCCACAATGTCGCGGCGGTATGGCGGGTCTGATATGGCCGTCGCTTCTTGAGCCCGAGGTGCCGCAGCAAGGGGTACCAGATGCGCTTGGTGATGTTGTTGTGGTCCAGCGCGTGACCCGTGCTGCAGCAAAAGACGAAACCTTTCAAGCGTCCGGAACGAGCCAACTGGCGCTTGAGAGCGTCGTACACCACTTGGGACATCTGGATGTCTCGCACTGACTCGATGGTCTTGGCGTCTTCCTCCACCACGCCAAGGACAATGGTTTCCCGCACGAGGATCAGCTGGCGCTCGAAATCCACGTATTTCCACTTGAGGCCATCCACCTCGCCGGTGCGCATACCGGTGAAGAAACGCACCGTGTAGTAATCGCGGAAGTCCTCCCTTACGGTGTCGAGAATGCGTTGCACCTCAGCGAGCGTGAAGGGTTCGACATCGCTCTTGGGGATACGCAGCGGTTTGATGTTGTAGTAAGGACTGGTAAATTTGTATCGGTCGGAGGCTTCTGCCAAGATCAGGCTCATCACATTCATGATGGCGTTGATCCGGCGGGGCGACAGCGTTTCCTTCTTCCGGCCTTTGACTTTGGCGAGTTCGGACCGGAATTGGAGGAGTTCTTCCCGCAGGAGGCTTCCGACATCTCGCGCACCAAAACGAGGCAGCAGGTGCTTGGTGACGATGTCGCTGACAGTGCGCTGGTAAGAGCGCCGCCAAGTCACTTGGTTTTCTAGCTGCCAGGTCTCGGCGAAGGCGCCGATGGTCGGGCGAGTGATGGAGGCTCCAACAGGAACAGGCAGTGGGGGAGCAGAGACCATCGCAGGGCAGTCCACCTGAGGCACAGACTGACAAAGGTCAGTCTCCCGCGGAGCCTCACTTCCCCCGACCGCGAATGTTGCGGCGAGCTTGCTGCCGGGGAAGAAGGCCGAGTAGTCGAAAACCCCTTGGTGAATCTCCAACTCGATTCGCTGCAAGACCTTCTCCAGCCGGCGCCGGTTAGCGGGTGTGTCATCCAACAGAGTTTGTTCTCTGCAACGCACCCCTTGAAAGCGGAAGTCGAAGAACAGTTTTCCGGAGTCCGCCCGGGCTCTGATGCTAGCCATGGCGAGCCTCCTTCTGTGCGGTCTGAGCCCTCAGGTGTTGTACAGACTTCCGAGGCGATCCCGGAATCGCTGCAACCCGGCACGCCACCCCGCTGGCCATGGGAATCATGACTGAACGGGTGCTCTCGGACTGACCACGAGTCGGCGTTGCGGCCTGGACAAGCCCCGCATCTAGGGACTCAAGAGCCATGTCTTTTTCGATCTGCTCCCATACGTAGAGGATCTTTCGACCCCCGAATGGACGGATGTAATGCACACCCTCGAGCAGAACCGAGTCCTTCAGACGTTCTCGGATGGTTCGAACGTCGTACTTGATCCGAGCAGCAAGCTCGTCAGTTGTTAGGTAGGTGTTAGCGGACATGAGGACTTCTCCGTAGAATTGATCTTTCAGCAGGACGTTTTGTTGCTTGATAGCCTCAAAACGATCTACTGGAGACCATTTTACACAAGAAGAAGATCTGTCAAAGACTTTTTTGACCTTCTAGAGATCATTTTTTGTTTTTGGAGCGTAACGTGATCAAGTGCCACCTATCTCGCCTCCTTGGCGAGCGGAAGCTGAAGATCAGCGACGTCACACGGGACACGGGCATCAACCGGGGAACGCTGACCCGCCTGTATCACGAGACAGCCGAACGCGTAGAGCTCGATGTCCTGGATGCACTATGTACCTACCTGAACTGCGGGCTGCCCGACTTACTGGAGTATCAAAGGAGTGAGCTGGCCTCTCCACCCCAACTCCCCGACAGCAACGGATAGGCAGCAGGAGGGAATCACGCACGCATCAGGGGCCGTGCCCGACGGGCACGGTGCCCGACGGGCACGGTGCCCGAAGGTCAAACCCTCCACGGTTCGCAAAACGCGGGATTTTGTCCGGGCACAGAATGGGCACGGTTTGGGCACTGAGTGGGCACAAGCTCCAATCCGAGCCCGAAAAGCAAAAAGGCCCAAGCAACTAAATGCTTGAGCCTTAACGCTTTTATTTGGTTGCGGGGGCAGGATTTGAACCTGCGACCTTCGGGTTATGAGCCCGACGAGCTGCCAGACTGCTCCACCCCGCGTCAGAGGGGGCGAATACTACCCCGCTAGCCGATTTTTGCCAAGTTCTTTTTACAGGCAGTCTGACGCACCCAGCCCAGTCCAAGCAAACCAAGCCCCAACAGCGCAAAGCTGCCGGGTTCCGGAACCTGGCTCTGGGAGAAGCGTTGGTCGAACTGGGTGAGGACGGCGGTATCTGTCGTATCCGCCGCCCACACCAGGATGTTCTTGGTCACCCAAGCGCTTTGCTGCGGCGCGAACGCGGCCGAATCCGAAATCTTGGTGGTCCCGCTGCTGCCGGATAGCGGATCGTCCAGCTGGCTGAACTCGATGTTCTTTTGCCCCAGGTCATCGAGCCCCTCCGCCGTGCCGATCACTTCACGGATATAAGTGCCGAGGTCGTAGCTACCATCCACCATCCAGCTCAGCGTTGCCCCTCCCGATGCAAACGACAAGGTATTACCCGAAACGCGCCGTGCGGGGTCGAGAACAGACACCCGGAAACCGAACATCAGGTCGACGAAGCCAAACACGCCGTCACCAGTGACGCCCAGTTCATTCCGCGACGCCGTGAAACGCAGGCCGGGTCCGGGCTTGTCGCCACCGTCACTGAGCGCCTGGACGTCGATGTTGGACGCATTGAACGAACGGTTGACGTCCGAGGAGGTATAGCTGACCAGCTTCCAGCTGTCGAACAGCTTGTCCCCGGCGCGGATGTTGCCTCCGCTCAGCAGATCGGACAACAGTGCGGCGTGGGCGCCAGCCGCGGCCAGGGACAGCATCAGCCCGGCGGCAATTCGCGACATTTTCATGATGAGCACTCCCTTGGCTAACTCAAGTGATCTTGGACGGCTCCGGCAACCTGCCGGAGCCGGGTCACGCCTTTACTGGATTGCGCAGTTGGCCCGCGTGCACTTGGGAATGCAGACCTTCACGTCCAGCGGATCGATCTTCCCGTCACGATTGGCATCCCGCGGGTCGTTGGCGGTCGGCGTCTGCCCGCGCCCCTTGCTGATCAGGGCGAGGTCGTTCTGGTCGATGTCACCATCCCCGTCCACATCGCATACGGCAGTGCTGATTCCAGCGATCGTCAGGTCATACAAGACCGGCGACTGATTCTGCGCATTGGCTCCCAGATCGGCCTGCACCTGAATGAAACGCCCGGTGCCGTTGAACGCCACGTTGTTGCTCACCGGAGTCCAGGGTTGCAGCGGCAGATTGGCCTGCAGGTCGGCCGAGCGCACCTTGACCGTCAGGGAGCCTCCGGTCGGCACCAGCTCGTGCCAGCTGACCGTCCCCCACTTTGCGCCCGCTGCACCACCGTCGTAGATGACCGCCCAGTTGCCGCTCGGAGTGGTCTGCCCCAGCACCGTCGATCCACTCGCGTCACTGTAGGTGTAGGGGTTGTCACCGACCTGCACCATGCCGAGGGGCGCCCCATCACTGCCCCGGTACTTCATGATCCGGTTGCCAGTGCGGCTGACCTGCCACAGGTTGTTGTCCTGGTCCGGGATCACGCCCCGGGTTTCACTGGCTAGCTGGGTCGGCGCCGTCCACGCGATCGTGCCGTTGGCATGGTATTTGGTCAGCCCGCCCGAGCCGTACGGCCCGGTGATGATGTCGCCGGCGCCGTCCACACCGATCCCCGTGGAATAGTAGCCAGGCCCCTGGGCCGGCAGGGAGAACGTATTGGTGGCCGGGTTGAACTGGACATAGCTGACTGCGTTGCCGATCGCGCCAAGATAGACCATGCCGTTGCCCAGTGCGATACCGTAGTTCTGGTAGCTGCTGCCGAAGGAGGCGACGGTCCACGGCCCGACGTTGCTCTGGGTATTGGTGATCTTGCCGAGCACCCCCGTCAGTGACGCAGACCACAGGGTCCCGTTGGCATCGATCAGGCAGCCATAGGGTGTCCAGCTACCGGCGCTGGGTTGCCCGGCGGTCGGCGCAGTGCTGACGGGGCCGGCCAGGATCGCGCCATTGACGGAGCTGACCTTGTAATAGGTCTGAGCGTTGTAGAGCCCCACCCACAGATTCCCGTCGGTACCGATGCACAGGGAGCGTCCGAGTCCGTTGGCCGGGCCGACCGTAACAGCCCAGGCCACGCGCTCATCAGTGAGTTCAGCGGGGTCGAGGACCCCGTTGCCGTTCGAGTCCGCCAGCGACAGGATCTCACCGGCGCCGATGATGCCGTTGTTGTCCGTATCCGACGAGGTGTCGATGACGCTGTTGCCATTACGGTCGATCCCGCCCTGGGTCAGGATCTTCATCAGCATCGCCGGCCGGCCTTCGAAGTGGCGATTCAGCACATAGGCGTTGCCGTCCTTGTCCACCGCTGTGCGTGACGGCGCCGGCCCCGTCCACGGCGCGCCAAGGTGGGCATAGTAGCCGGGCTGGCCCGCCGGGCCGAACCAGGTGCGATAACGCGCGATCTCCTTGTTGTTCAGCGTGTCGATCTTGCTGACCGTGTCCTCCCCCGCATTGGCGACCCACAGCACCGGGAAGGTCGAGGTCACCGTGTTGAGTTGCAGCTGGTTGCTGTTCGGCGCGTTGTGGTTGACGTTGACCGCTGTGCCCAGATCGAAATCGGCATCGAGGGTATAAGTCTTTCCGGCGGCACCGGCCTGCATACAGGTCAAGGCACAGCCAACCGAGAGGACGATCTGGCTCAGTTTGAGCGTTCTGTTCTTGGTCATGATGGCTTTCCTAACGAGATGAGCGGTTCAGGACGAGGGACGCGCGCCAGTCGCGCCCGTCCGCCAGGCCGGATTGCAGCGGCGAGCCGGCAAACGGCGTGGGTTCCAGCTCGAGGGACTGGCTATGGGTGATGCGCTGCGGTTGCGCCGCTTCGATATCCACCCGGTACAGTTGAGTGATGGGCGCGCGCATGCTGGCGAAAACCACCGTGCGGCCATCCACCCAACGCGGCTCGAAATCATCCCGCGGGTGATTGGAGACATTGCGGGGCGCCGTTCCGTCTGCATTGACCACGTAGATCTCCGAGCGGACGAGGTCGTCGCGGCTGGACACGAAGGCGATATGCCGGCCGTCCGGAGACCAATGCGGCGAATAGTTGTCACCCTGGTCACGGGTGATCTGCCGTGCCTCCGAACCATCCGCACGCATCACCATCAGATTGACCGGCTGCTTGTCCTCCGCGGTGGTGAAGACCAGCCAGCGGCCATCGGGGGACAGATCGGCCTCTCCCTTCCCACCCCGCGAGATCGCAGAGGTAAGGTCCTTCAGGCCGCTGCCATCCACCTGGATGGCGTGCAGCTGGTTCTTGTTGCCGACGCCCATCAGGAAATACAGCGTCTTCCCGTCGGGCGACCAGATCGGCGCCCCCCCACTCAGTTCGCCGCTGGCCGCGGTGATGGCCCGCTGCGCACTGCCGTCTGCATTCATCACATGGATGTTGCTGCGCCCTTCGCGGGTCGACACGAAGGCGATCCGGGCGCCATCCGGCGACCAGGCGGGCCGCACGTCGATGGCCGGATCGTTGGTCAGCCGGCGGGAGTCACAGCCGTCCGCATTGGAAACGTAGATTTCTGGATTTCCGTCCCGGGTCGAGGTAAAAGCGATCCGCCGCCCGTCCGGCGACCAGGCGGGCTGATTGTTCCCTCCCTGACTGAAGGTCAGGCGGGTTTCCGCACCACCGTCGTCCGCCGCGCGATAGATCTGCATGTGGCCATCGCGGTTAGATACGAACAGGACACCGGGCCCGGCGGCCCAGGCGGCACCGACGCACAGCGACGCAAGAACTCCCCCGGCAAGCCCCGCCCGCCAGGCACGCTTGTTATTCATTGTGGTCTCCCTGAGAGGACGGAATCAGGGATTGACCGGAACGACCAGGGCGGACCCGAGAGGCGCCCCCTTGCCATCCAGCACCTTGATTTCGTAGCGCCCAGTGGCGCCGGCACTCAGCTCATACTGGAAGGTACCGCTGGTGCTACTGGCAATCGCCCGCGAACTCTGCTTGCCGGCGGGATCAGTGACCACGACGGTCAAGGCACTGCTGGGAGGGAAGTTGCCACCGCTGAACACGGCCCGCTCACTGAGCGTGATGGATGAAGGACCGCTGAGCGTGGGGCCGCCAGCATGAGCGCCGGCAGCCAGCACCGTCAGACAGCCCATCAGGATGAAACGCAGATGTCCGTACCTGTTGCACATAATTTTCTCCCCTTGCGAAGACAAACCAAGCAACCATCACTACCATCCGCCCCATCGGCACGCATTTCCCATACCACAAATCAAACCCATTGAATTTATGGTTCTTTCCATATATCCATTATTCGACAACACGAAATTTGTAAAAAAAACCGACATGGCAGCATGGTCATACTGGCTGCCGACGAATTTGCCAGATCTAGGGAAGCACTTGGCAAAAAATGGCGATGACATCAAGCGGGGAAAATTCAGGGGCGCCGGGTCTCGGACAGGGACGGAGTAGCCGGCGCCAGGGGATCGACGCGGAAGATCCAGTCGGAGTAATGGACACTCCCCTCCCGCGGCGGCTTCACCCTAATGAAGTCGGGCAGCACCCCGGTGCGCAGGGGTTCCCGCTCCGACCGGCTGTGCACGCCGACGATCCGCTCGCCCTCCCGAACCGGTACCCAGTCCGCCAGCCCCGTCATCGGATCCCGGTACAGGCGGCGCAGATGGCGGCGTACGTAGGGCACACGGCGATCCTCGAGCAAATCGTCGAGGGTCTGCGGGAAGTCGCTACGCCCGGCCGGGGAGTCCGCGCGGTAACGCGCGATGGCGCGGGCGATTTCACCGCCGGCGAAGATGAGCTCGGTCTCCCTTTCGCGCCATGCTGTCGTGGACCAGACGCTGCCGAAACGGGCCAGCCCCAGGCCCAGGCCAAAGACGGCAAACAGCATCAGCAGATAGAGGCCCCCTGCCTGGCGGTGGCGCGGACTCATAGCTCGCCGTAGCGGCGCCCGTCGCGGGCAAGCCCTTCCGCGCCGCTATGCAGATCAGAGACACCGCCGTTGGTGCCGTCCGGCGCCGGGGTCAGCTGCCAGCTGTCGCGCCTCTCGGTCAGTGGGTCGAGGGGCAGCGCACGCAGGTAGCGTCGGCTCACCAGTTCATCGAGGTCGCGCGGATAGCGCCCGGCATCCCCGTAGAACTTGTCGATGGCATCGCGGGTGACGGTCAGCGTTTCCAGCAGGGCGGCTTCCCGGGCCTTTTCCAAATGACCGAAATAGCGCGGCGCGGCGATCGCCAGCAATAGTGCGACGATCGCCATCACCACCAGCAGTTCCACCAGCGTGAAGCCGCGCACCAGCCGGCGCCTTGCGGAGTCCATCACCTCACCACTCCCGGTAGCGGATGCCGTTCAGGCCAAGGCCCTCGGCCCGCGAAAACACGTCGAACACGTCATCCCCCTCGGCAGGGGCGTCCGGCGGGCTGGCATAGCTGCGCAGCCCCCAGGTCTCCTCGGCCGGGACTTTGGGATCCGGATGCAGCGGGTCGCGGGGAATCCGGCGCAGGATGTAGATCTTTCGGGGCAGGGGCGAGCGCAGGTCGGACAGCCCCGTCATCAGGTCGGACAGCCGCGGCGGGTAGCCGCTACCGTCAGCCGGGCGGGCGATCCGCCCTTCATCGGCAAGGCGCTTGTAGGTATCGATCCCCTCGCGGATCTGGCGCAGGGCCAGGCGCAACTCGCTCTCCCTCGCACGCTGCACAGTCAGCTGCAGCACCGGCACGGCAATGGACGCCAGGATCCCGACGATGGCTACCGTGACCACCATCTCGATGAGCGTAAAGCCTCGCGCCCGCATCGTCGCCAGCCTAGGGATGGACGCGCACCACCGCCGGCGCCGGCAGCGCCAGCTGACGCTCCGCGCCGCCGACCCGCAGGCTGCTGCTGGCCAGCTCGAAGACGGCACCGCCGAAAGCGCCCTGGCGGACGCGGAAGCGCGCCCCGCCCCGGTTTGGGCTGCCAAGCTGCAGGCTCAGCGTCCTCGTCCCGCCGGTAGCGCCCGGATCGTCCGCCGGGACGAGCAACGCCGGATCGTAGCGCAGGACGACAGTGCCGCTCTCCAGGCCGTCGAGAGGCAACTGCACACTGACCGTGAATTCATCGCCTCCCCCGACCTCCTCTGGCACCCGCAGGCTGAACGGACTGTCCACCGCCGGCGCAGTAGAAGGCACGGACGCAGGCATCACCACGGCGGGCGCCGCCGGGATGGCGCCCACCGGACTGAAGGACATACCAGCCGAGGCCTGCGGCCCCAGTTGCAGCGGCGCCCCGCCAACCACCGACTCGGTCCCGGCGGCCAGGGTGGCCGTGGCTGGATCCGGGCGGACGATGTTGCGCACCACCCGCGGCGTGATCAGCAGCACGATCTCGGTCTTGCTCTCGCTATCCCGCTGACTGCTGAACAAGCGCCCGACCGCCGGCATTTCGCCGAGGCCCGGCAGCCGGTTGGCCGAGGTCCGCTCCTCGTCGCTGATCAGGCCGGCCAGCACCTGGGTCTCCCCATCCCGCAGGCGCAGGGACGTGATTGCACTGCGCGTGCCCACCTGGTAGGCCAGGGAGCTGGACGGCCCCATCACCTCCTTGACGATGCTGCTCACCTCCAGGCTGACCTTGATGGCCACTTCGTCATCCAGATGCACGGAGGGCTCGACCTCCAGCTTGAGGCCCACGTCAAGATAATTGACCGACGCCGACACCCCCACGTTGGCCGTCGAGGTCGTGGTGAACACCGGCAGTTTCTCGCCGATGTGGATCTTCGCCTTGTCCCGGTTGCGCACGCGGATGCGCGGATTGGCGAGGATGTTGGAGCTGCCGTCCTGATCATGCAGGTTGAGCAGCAGGGCCGGATTGGCCACGTAGGGCACCAGGGCGCCGGTGTTGCGCAGGCTTACGTTGCCGGGCAGCAGCTGGCCGCCCAGATTCTGGGTGATGGTCGTTCCCGTCGTGGTGGTCACCGCACTGGTCGTATTGGGCTGCAGCAGGCCATAGCCGATCTGGTCAGGGAAGCGCAGCCCCAGCTCGAGGAGCTTGTTGCGGCTGATTTCCATCACCTCCACCTCCAGCATCACCTCAGGCTCGGCGAGATCCAGGCTGGCCAGCAGCTTCTCGACCAGGCGAACGGCCTCCGGGGTGTCCTTGACGATCAGCAGGTTGAGCTTTTCGTCGACGAACACATCGCGGCTCTTGACCATCTGTTTCACCAGCACCTGGGCCTGGGCCACGCTGGCATTAGCCAGATAGAAGCTGCGCGTGACGAACTCCTGGTAGTCCTTCTGCTTGGCCGGGGTATTCGGATAGATCAGCACCGAGTTGCCGTTGAGCAGCTTGCGCTCGAGCTGCTGGGTCACCATCAGCAGCTTGAGCACGTCATCGATGCTGTTGTTGCGCACGAAGATCGTCACTTTCGCATCGGCACGCACGTCCCGGTCGAACACGAAGTTGAGCCCGGAGGCACGCGACAGGGCCTCGAACACGCCGCGCAGCGGCGCATCGCGGAACTCCAGGCTAACCGGCCTGGCCAGCGGCCCCTGCAGTGCGGCCGGGGTGTTGTCGCGGGTGGCGGCCCGCTCGTCGAGGCGGCGCAGCAAGCTGCGCGCCCCCGCATGGGCCGGGTCCTGGGCCAGCACGGCGCGGGCGCGGGCTTCGGCCCCGGCCAGGTCGCCACGCGCGAAATACTGCTCGGCCTCCAGGGCTTGCCCGTGGCGCTGGCGTGCGGCGGCAATCGCCTCGGCACCGGCCAGTACGCGCGGATGGTTGGGGTCGAACTGGCGGGCCAGCGCCAGGGCTTGTTCCGCCTCGTCGAAACGCCCGGCGACGCGGGCCTGCTCGGCCATCGCCAACTGGCGCACGGTCAGGATGTCGCGCTGGCGGAGATAGTAAGCGCGCAGTTCGAGGTTCTTCGGCTCGGCACCAACCCGCTCGCGCAGGTCTCGCAGCGCGCTCTCCGGATTGCCGCCGGCAAAGGCCTGCCGACTCTCCTCCAGCGCCCGGTTGGAGGTGCACGCGCAACACAGCAGCAACAGGCACAAGGCGGCCGACAGGCGCCGCAGGATCGGAGTGGTCATGGCACGGCCCCCGTAGCGAGGCTCTGGATCTGGTTGAGCGGGAGATACAGGAAGTCGATGCGATCACGGCGGATCGCCGTCACCCGGTAGCGCGCGTCCATCTGCTCGCCGGCATGCAGCACCCGCAGCGTGTCCCCCTCGGCCAGGAAAGCCAGCTGGCGGCCATCCTCCTCGAGCATGCCGAGATAACGGAAAGGGAGCGCCGGCGCACTTGGCGGAGGGGGCGGCGGCGCGACGGGCGGAGGCGGCGCGAAGCTGCGTACGGCAAAGAGGTCGGCAGCCACGCCTTCCTTCTGCAGCGGTGGCGGGCGCCGGTCGAGCAGATCCAGCCCGCCGGCACTGCCCGCCTTCGCCACCGGCGCAGCGCCACGCGATGCCCGCGATGGCTCGCCAGGACCGTCCTCGTCGCTGTCGACAACGGCGGCCCACCAGCTGGCGGCCAGGCTCAGGAACAGGGCTGCGCCCAGGACATTTTGGCGTTTCATGGCGCCCTTCGCAGGAAGAATGCCAACTGCACGCGGGCTTCCAGCTGCGGCTCATCGATGCGCTCGCGGCGCAGGGACACCGACTCCAGCGCCAGCTCGGGCATTTCCGCCACGAGGTCGTCGAGCCAGGCACGCAATACCGGATAGCTGCCGCGGGCGGGCAAGTCGAGAGTTACCCGCTCCAGCGGCGTGCCCGCCTCAGCCGCCGTCCGATAGTCAGCCCGCTCGAGTGCCACGCCACGGGCCTGGGCATGGCCATGCAGGCGCACCAGCAGGTCGGGCAAGGTCGTGCCGACGGGAAAGCCGGCGTAGAACGCCTCCAGCCGCTGACGCGCCGACGCCTGCGGGCGGGCCGGCTGGTGCAGCCGCCGGGCCAGCGCCTGCGCCTCCTGCCCAAGGGACTCGACTTCGGCCTCCAGCGCGTGATTGCCGCTGTAGTCGAAGCTCAAGGCGCAGACCAGCAGCGCAAAACCGAGCACGCCCGCCCAGCCGGCCCGCCGGAACGCCCGGCCGGCGGACTCCTGCACGTCGGCCAGCAGGATCCTCGCCCGCGCGCTCATGGCTTGCCCTCCCAGCGGGCCGCCAGCGTGAAACCGACGCTCGGCACGCTGGCCGATGCCTGGAAGGCGTAGCTCACCAGGCGCACTTCGGCCAGCCCCCCGGCTCCCTCCAGGCGCCGGGCGAAGGCAAAGACCTCCGGCAGGTTGCGCGCCTCGCCCACCAGCTTGACGGTCCCCCGCGGCCCTTCGAGATCCACGCCGAGCACGGCGATGCCCGGATCGTCGGCAGCCCCCTCGAGGGCCGCGAAGACGCCGGGCCAGTCCCGTCGCAGCAGGCGAGCCACGCCCAGCGCCGGCCGCAGTTCCTGCTCGCTCACCACGCCGGCCGCCGGACGCAGACCGGCCTGCCGGTCGATGGCCCGCCTGAAGCGCTCCACCCACCGGAGCGCCTCATCACGCTGGTTTTCAAGCACCGCGTATTCGTGCATCACGCCAGCCAGCGCAGCGACGCCGGTGGCCAGCATCAGTGCGCCGACCCAGCCGAGGCGTCGCCCCTGTCCGGCAAAGTCCAGCGCCAGCGGGGGCGGCGCCCGCCGCAGGCCGAAGCGCCGCGTGGACGAAGGGCCGTCCACGGCCTCGGCCTTCCAGCCGGCGGGCAGCCCGGCGATGTCCGTCGCGCCTGCGAGGTAGAGCGTGCCACCGGCCGGCAGCTCACCGCGCCCGACCAGTTGGGGCAGGAGGCCCGCCAGGCTCTCCTCCACGCCGACTCCGGTCAGGCTGCGGATGGCCAGCCAGCGTCCGTCCTGCCACAGGCCGAGGGTCAGCCGCCCGTCGCACGCACGGGCCAGCGCCCCGTCGGCCGCCAGCCTGCGGCTCAGGGGGTTGTAGCTTTCGACGAAATCCGTCGACAGGCTGCGCAGCTTCAGGCCCCGCTGCTCGACAAGGTCGTCCACCGCCGCCACCAGCGCCATCGGCAAAGCCAGCGCCAGGCAGGGATGAACCACCGCATCCCGGTCGGCCAGCACGCGCCAGCCGTCGACGCTGCCGAAGATCTCCGCAAAACGATGGCGCAGCCAGCTGTCCCGCTCGCCCCGCAGCAAACCTGCCGGCCACAGGACGCGGAAGTAGCGCGCATGGCAATCGGCCACCCGAACCTCAAGGTGGGCGTGGCGCGGCAGCTCCGGCAAGGCCGCGAGGCTCGCCGACCAGTCGGCAGCCAGCGGTAGCTCCAGGTCCGCCCGTCCGCGCCGACTCACGCGCAGGCTGGCCGGGCCGATGTGCAGGCGGATCCGCTCAGGCCACAAACGTGACACGGTTCAACTCCTGCAAAGTGGTCAGCCCCTCACGCACCAGGGCCAGACCCGCCTGGCGCAGGCTGACGAAGCCACGCTGCCGCACGCGCTCCTTGAGCTGGCGCAGCGGCGCGCGCGCCACGATCAGGTCACGCAACTCATCGTCGAGTAGCAACACCTCGGCGATCGCCCGCCGGCCTCGGTAGCCCGAGCCGCGACACAGACCGCAACCTGTGCCGGCACGAAAGCGGTAGCCCGCGGCCGCCCCGTCCGCGCCGAGGCCCGACTCGTCGAGCAGCGCCGGCGCCACCGCCACGTCGGCGGCGCAGCCCGGGCAGTTGATACGCACCAGGCGCTGGGCCACCACGCCGTTGAGGGCAGCCACCAGGTTGTAGGGATCGACCCCCATGTGCATGAAGCGCCCGATCACGTCGAAGGCATTGTTGGCATGCACCGTGGTGAACACGAGGTGGCCGGTGAGAGCGGCCTGGACGGCGATTTCGGCGGTTTCCGGGTCGCGGATCTCTCCGACCATGATCTTGTCCGGATCGTGGCGCAGGATGGAGCGCAGGCCGCGGGCGAAACTCAGCCCCTTCTTCTCATTCACCGGGATCTGCAGCACGCCGGGCAACTGGTACTCCACCGGGTCCTCGATGGTGACGATCTTGTCCTGCCCGGTATTGGTTTCCGACAACAGCGCGTAGAGGCTGGTGGTCTTGCCCGATCCGGTCGGGCCGGTCACCAACAGCATGCCGTAGGGCTCGCCGGCCATGCGCCGCAGCTGGCTGCGCACCGCCGCGTCGAAGCCCAGGGCGTCCAGCGTCAGGCCTGCCATCTCGCGGGTCAGATGTTCCTTGTCGAGGATGCGCAGCACCGCGTCTTCGCCGTGGATGCTCGGCATGATGGACACCCGGAAATCGATCGCCCGACCGCCGGCCTGGACCTTGAAACGTCCGTCCTGGGGAATCCGGCGCTCGGCGATGTCCAGCTCGGCCAGTACCTTGAGCCGGGAAATCGCCTGCTCCGCCAGTTCACCGCCTTGCACCCCGCCAACCCGCGCCAGCACCCCGTCCACCCGGAACTTGACCACCAGCCCGCCCGGCACGCATTCCAGGTGAATGTCGCTGGCGCCCTGCTGGATGGCGTCGTAGAGGGTGGAATTGACCAGCTTGACAACCGGGCTGGCATCACCGGCGATGCGCCTGAGGGACAGATCCTCGCCGCCGCCGTCACCGGCCGCCGCGCTGCCGTCGAGCAGCTCGGCCACCACCCGGTGGTTGGCCTCGTGGCGCGCCAGGCAGGCGGCCAGGTCGTCCCGCTCCACCAGGCGCAGCTGGAAGGCTTCGGCCAGGCTCGCCCCAAGTCCGTCTACCAGATCCGTGTCGAAGGGATCGACCAGCGCGACACTCAGCCTGCCACTCTCATCGCGGAGGGCCAGGGCTTCCCGGCGCAAGGCGGTATCGAACGAGAGAACCGCGAAATCCGGCTCCAGCGCAAACAGGGTCCGGTGATCGAGGGGCATGATCCCGGTGGTGGTGGCCAGGCGCAGCTGGAAATCCGCTCCCGCCTCCCGTGCCAGGACGTCCATCACCTTTCCGCCGGAACGCCGGGCGAGCCGTGCGGCCTCGGCCAGGGCATCGAGGGAAAAGGGCTGCGCGCCGGAAAGAGCGTCGTTCCGGTTCATTGAATGCTCTCCGCAACCTGGAAGATGGGCAGGTAAAGCATCACCAGCACCAGCCCCACGGCCATGGCGACAATCAGCATCAGCAGCGGGCCAGCCAGCCGCGTCACGACCTCCAACTGGCGGGCGCTCTCCTCCTCGTGGAACTCTGCCGCCCGTTCGAGCATTTCGCCGAGCTTGCCGGCCCGCTCGCCGACCGCCAGCATGCGCAGGGCCACCGGCGTGGCGAGGGCGTGGCGCTGCAGGGCAGCCGAGAAACGCTCGCCGTTACGGATGTCCGCCGCGGCCGCCCCCAGGCCCGCGCGCAGGCGTGGCGACAGCAGCCCCTCCACCATGCCCATCGCGGCGACCGCCGGAATGCCCCCACGCAGCAGCATGCCCAGGGTCCGGTATAGTCGCGCCAGCTCGAACACCCGCAGCTGCCCCCCAATCCGCGGGAGGCGCCAGGCCAACCCCAGCAGCGCCGCCCAGATGTCCTGCCGGCGCAACAAGGCAAGCAGCCCGGCCACGCCACCGCAGGCCAGCACCGCCAGCACGTCGCCCCGCCCCTCCACCAGGCGCCCCCAATCGAGCAACAGGCGGGACAGCCATGGCAAATCGCCACCGACAGTCTCGAAGACACGGGCGAAACGTGGCACCACATACACCAGCAGAAACAGCATGACGGCCGCCCCCACCACCAGCAGCAACAAGGGATAGAGCGCTGCGGCAACCAGCCTGTCGCGCACGAACTCGATCTGCCGCTGGTAGGCGATGTAGCGCCCCAAGGCAGGGGCCAGATCGCTGGTCCGCTCCGCCGCACGCATGGTGGCGACATACAGTTCGGGGAAGCAGTCCGGCCGGGCCGCCAGTGCCGCCGACAGCGGCCGTCCCTCGCGCAGCGCGGCAATCAGCACCGCCAGCACCTGCCGGATGGCAGGCCGCATCTCCTTCTCGGCCAGCGCGCTCAGGGATTCGGCCAGCGGAATACCGGCCGTCAGCAGAGCAAGCAGTTCCTGATTCAACAGCAACAACGGAAAACGCCCGCCGCGCACCGCCCCCGACAGCAACAGCGTAGCCGACAGCACACCAAGCCCCTGCGCCTCAGCCAGGCGGCGGGCAGCCGCCTCGTCGGCGGCTTCGAGCTCGATGTCCTCGATCACGTTGGCGGCAGTGACTGCCCTGATGCGGAATCGCATGGCGCCTACCAGTTGCCGATATCGGCCGCTTCGCCAGTACCACCAGGCTGGCCATCGCGGCCAAAGGAATAAAGGTCGAACTCCCCGTGCTCGCCGGGCAGGACATATTGATAGGGCTTGCCCCAGGGGTCGTTCGGTACAGCCTTGCGCAGGTAGGGTCCGTCCCAGCGTGGCAGCTCCGCCGGCTTGGTAACCAAGGCCTTGAGCCCTTCCTCGGTCGTCGGATAACGACCGACGTCGAGCCGGAACTGATCGAGCGCCTTCTCGAAACCATCGATCTGGGCGCGCGCGGCCTTGATCTCGGACTTGCCGATGTGGGAGAAGAATTTCGGCCCGACATACCCGGCCAGCAGACCGATGATGGTCATCACCACCAGCAACTCCAGCAGGGTGAATCCCCACGGCCGCGGCCGGCAACCCAAGCCCCCGGGTGCCCGAATGAGGCACGAAGCCCGATTATTTTTCATGTGCAGTGACGGCAATACCCAGAACATCAGCCCCGGTCCCCTGAACCACCCTGCTGGCCGGCATGCCACCGACCAACGCGCCGCCACGCGGTAATGCGGCACGTGCTGTCCATCCTACGTTCCCCATAGACCCAGCGCAATGCTGCAGGTGGCTGCGATGAAGCACAAATGCACGCTTCCCAGCGCCCTCCCCCACAGCACGGAAATCACCCCACCGGCATCGGGCTCCACACCCATTGGTAATACGCCACACCTTTGATGTGCCCCGAATAACCCTCTGTCATCAAACTACTCAAGGACAATCCGCCATCCGGAAAATCACGCAGCTTCAGGCCGGACACCCCACCGGCCGATTTGCAGGAACACGCCCATGCCCCGACGTATCAAGGCTTCGCGCCTAGTCCTCCTCTCCATTTCCCTGTCCCTGGCCGCCTGTGGAGGCGGCGGAGGTGGCGGAAAGAGCAGTGGCGACAGCCTCGCCAACGGCACCGGAGGCGGTGGGAGTCAAGGACCATCCCTCGTCACGTCACCGGATACCGCGGAAGGCATGTGGTTCGGCACGAGCGACGCCGGCGCCAGCATCTACGGCGTGATCCTCAACGATGGCGGCTTCTACGCGGTTTACTCCGCACGCGACGACAAGACCCTGATCGACGGGGTGATCACGGGCACGGGCCAGAGCAGCAGCGGCAGCTTCACGGCAAAGGACGCAGTCGACTTCAACTTCAGCGGCTCGAGCGCCACCCAGCTCAGCATTTCCGCCAGTTACTTCGCAAAGTCATCCCTCCGCGGATTACTGAGCTATGCGACCCGCGAAACGAAGTCCTTCACCGCCCAGTACAACCCGGTCTACGAACAACCCGCGAGCGCCAGCCTGGCAACCGGCACCTACGCGGGCAACGTCATCTCGGCGGCTGGCCGCCAGACCGCCTTCATGACCTTGCAGGCCAACGGCACCGTCACCGGTGTGGTGGCCGAATGCAACCTGTCCGGCACGGCCACGCCCCGCGGAGCCGTCAATGTGTTCAACCTGTCCCTCACGCTCCGGGGCAGCACCTGTCCTTTTGGCAGTGACACCCTGGCCGGCATCGGCTTCTACGACATTCCCAGCAAACAGTTCTTCATTGCGGCTCCCAACACGACCCGCAGCAATGGACTGTTCTTCCAGGGCGCCCGCCCCTGACTCAACGCCCGACGCGGGGCGCCGGAACGGCGGCAAGGCCATCCGGGGCGACCAGCTTTAATAAGGCCCGCGCCTCTTCCACCGAGCGCGCCCGCAGCCACGTCCCCCAGACACTGTCCGGCAGTATCACGACGGCGCGCTTCTCATCCTCAGGTTTATGGAAGCGCCCGAACAGGGCATGGCCATCTGCGTTGACGGTCAGCATGGTCATCGACCACGCCACCCGTCCATCCGGCTGCGCAGCCCGCTCCCACAGACCGGCGAGCCCCATCGGGCGCCCATCCTGCCGGCGGATCTGCCAGCGGACGGCCCGACCACTCTCATAACACGGCTCATAAAGCGCCTCGGCCGGAACGATGCAGAGCTGGCCACGCCGCCATGCATCGCGGAACGAGGGCTTCTCCGCGAGCGTTTCGGTTCGGGCGTTGTAAGTGGAGCGGACGATCCTGTCATCTTTCGCCCAAGCGGGAACCAGTCCGAAACAGGCCGGCACCCAGGTACGCGGGGCGAAATTCGTAACAATCGGAACGGTAGAACCGGGAAAGGCCTCGGCGTAGGCGAAATCAGGAGGCGGCAGCGGAAAGGCCGCGAGCTGCTGCGGGGTCGCGGGAGCAAAATTGGCGCACATGCAGTTCTGCCGCAGCGGGCCCTCGGACTACTTCGGCCGCAGACGGGAAACCAGCTGCTGACGGCGTGTCTCCGCCCGGCGACTGTCCCTGAGGTCCTTGTAGAAGAATGCGGCAGCAGCCAGCGCTGCGCAGACGCAGGCCACGATGACGATGATTCCCATCAACCCGTGCATTGCTGAGTGTCGGCTACGCGCCCCGTTTGACTTCCCGAATTGGCGGGATGGCGGCACGACATGCCGCCGAAGCAAGCGGCCACCCCGGAGGAGTGGCCCAAGCGCTTGAATCCATTGGTGCCGGTGAAAGGAATCGAACCCTCGACCTTCGCATTACAAGTGCGCTGCTCTACCAACTGAGCTACACCGGCAACGTCGGGCGCTGCACGCCCCAGCCCGTCTTACCGACATGGACGCGAATGGCACGCCTGCACTATCCTTGAAAGATGCCAGGCCCCGAACGAGGGCAGGATTATAAACAGAACCGGCCCATTCGCGCAGCCCACAGATCTTCCCATGTCCATTGCGCCCCGTCGGACGGCGGCCTCCGTCGCAGCAGGCATTGCCGACAAACCTGCCATCCGGCTGCTTTTCATCGAAGACTGCGACAACGATGTGCGCCTGCTTTTGCGGCGCTTCCGGGCTGCCGGCTTCGCCCCTAGGCATCGGCGCGTCACGTCGGCAGCCATACTCCGCGAAACCCTCCGGAAAGAAGCCTGGGACGTCATCCTCTGTGATCACAACCTGCCCGGCTGCAGCATGCAGGCAGCCCTCTGCGTACTGCGGGAGCTCGCCCTCGACCTCCCCTTCATCATCGTCTCCGACGTCATGCAAGAGGACGAGGCGATTGCCGCCATGCGGGCCGGAGCCCATGACTACCTGAGCAAGCGCAAGCTCGACCGGCTGATCCCCGCGGTCGAGCGCGAACTGCGCGAGGCGGCTAACCGGCGGGAAAAGCGCCTCGCCGAACAGACCTTGCGCCACAGCGAAGCCCGCCTGCGGGCGCTCACCGACAACATCCCCGGGGTCGTTTTCCAGATGGGCTACACGCCCGATGGCATGCTGGGCTTCCAGTACCTCAGCGAAGCGGCAACCATGCTCTTCGGCACCAGCGCCGACGAACTCGCCGGCGGTTCGGCGAGCTGGATGACCTGGCTCCTCGACGAGGACCTGCCAGGGTTCGTGGCCGCCGCGGCCAGTTCGGCCGACCAGTTGTGCACGCTCAACTGGGAAGGCCGCATCCAGCTCCCGTCCGGGGAGCAGAAATGGATCAACCTGCGTAGTTCCCCGCGCCAGTCCGAGAACGGCAACGTAGTTTGGGAAGGCGTGATGTGGAACATCACCCACAGCAAGCGCGTCGAAGCAGACCTGCGCGAGTCGCGCGGCCAGCTGGCGGCCCTGTCGAACCACCTGCAGCGCATCAAGGAAGAGGAGCGGGAACGCATCGCGCGGGACGTCCATGACGTTCTCGGTGGAACACTGGTCGCCATGAAGTTCGAGATTGCACGCCTGGAGGCCAGGCTGCGCGACGGCCCTGCGCCGGCCGCCGCCGGGGCCAGCAAGGTCATGCGCATGATAGACGACGCCATTGCGACGGCCGGACGGGTGACCCGCGAGCTGCGCCCGGGCATTCTCAAGGACTTCGGTTTGGCCGCCGCCATCGAGTCGCAAGGCGAAGACTTCGCCCAACGCACCGGCATCGCCTGTAACATCTTGTGCACCGACCACGACCTCGCACCGGCTTACGATACTGCGCTGGCCTTCTTCCGGATCTTCCAGGAAGCCCTGACCAATGTCAGCAAACATGCCCGGGCCCGACAGGTGAATGTACGCCTACTGCAGGACGGGGACGACGCGCTGCTCGAGATTTCCGATGACGGCTGTGGCATCTCCGCCGCCGATCTCCTGAAGCCACGCTCCTTTGGCCTGCGCGGCATCCGCGAGCGACTGGCCAGCCTGGGAGGGCAACTTGAAATCGGCCCGGCCAAGCCTCAGGGGACGCGTGTCGTGCTGCGCGCACCGCTACAACCCGCAACACCTGAAGAACAGCCAAAGGGCAACAGGAAATTCCGTCCATGAGCAAACCGATCCGTGTCCTGATTGCCGACGATCATGCAATCGTCCGTCAGGGCCTGCGCCAGATCCTTTCCGACACCCCCGATCTGACCGTCGCCGGCGAGGCCGACAACGGCGTCGAGGCCGTGCAGATGGTCCGCGGTGGCGAGTGGGACGTGGTGCTGATGGATGTTTCGATGCCCGACCGCAATGGCATAGATGCCCTCAAGCTGATCAAGAAGGAATGCCCTCGCCTGCCGGTGCTGATCCTCAGCATGTACCCGGAAGAGCAATACGCGATCCGCGCCTTAAAGGCTGGCGCCGCAGGCTACCTCACCAAGCAGAGCGCGCCCGACCTCTTGGTAACGGCGATCCGGCAGGTGGCCAGCGGCAAGAAATACGTCAGCCCGTCGGTAGCCGAAGAGCTCGTCAACGCCATCGGCAAGGACAACGAGCGCCCCGCCCATGAAAAACTGTCCGACCGGGAATATCAGACCCTGTGCCTGATCGCCTCCGGCAAGACCCCCGCCGAGATCGCCGAAGCACTGAACCTGAGCGTCAAGACGGTCAGCGTTTACCGGGCCCGGCTGCTCGAAAAGATGAACCTGCGCAACAATGCAGAACTGACCCACTACGGACTCAAACACGGACTCGCCGAATGAGGATGTCCCGCCGTCACCATTTTTTGCATATTTGGATAACATCCGGCTCAAGACCCTGGGCCGACGACCGTTATGGGCGGCACCGTCAAGAAACAGATGTTTCCACAGCCCCGAGTTTGGACCAGTCCGATCACGTAGAGAAACAGAACGCCGGATGATCCAACGCCTTCCCCCGTTGCACCGCCCGCCGATGACCGATACCAGTCAACCCTCAGAAGTCGCCCGCGAGACGCTGCGCCAGCTGGCCATGCGACGCATTGCGCCCACCCCGGACAACTACCGGGCGCTTTACCATGAGATTGCTGGCTCGGTCGCCGAAGATGCGTTTCCGGAACGAACACTCAAGCAGATCGCCGCCGCTCTGCCGCGCAACAATCAGGAAGCCTTGCGCCTGGCACTCGATTTCGAGGCGGCCATCGACCAGGGGGAATGGTCTGCCCTGCGCACGCTGCTGATCGACCGGTTCTCCCTGCCCAGCAAGCCTGACCTGAATTGGGCATCCCTGCTGCGTGACCTGATCACCGAATGGGATCGCCGCCAGACCGGCCTGACCCAGGCGCGCAAACGGGAGATGCTGGAGCGCGTCCTGACCAGCTCCGCCGGCAATCCGGCCAAGCTGTTCGAACGGCTGCAAGGCCTGCTCCGCGCATGGGGCCGCAACAGTGATGAGGAAGGCGGCCCGAGCGTCGGCGACGGGCAGACTGCCGAGGCGGAGGGCCCGGCCACCGTCGAGCAGCCCCCCGTTTCCGGTTCGCCGCCGCCGGCCTACGCAGACCTCCTGGCGACGCTGCTGGACAGCCTGGCTGGCCAGCCCCAACTGGCCAACACCACTGTCGCCGCCGAAGCACGCGAGTTGGCTTGCCTGTTGCGCCAGCCCCCCGACGGGACGCCCTTCGCCACCTTGCTCGAACGCGTGGACAAGTTGCGCACCAGCCTCGAATGGGTTGCGGAAGACCAGCATGCGGTGCGCGACGCGCTGCAGCGGGTGCTGCAGTTGCTCCTCGAGAACATCAGCGAACTGGTTCTGGACGATCGCTGGCTG
Source organism: Zoogloea sp. (assembly GCF_041914405.1). Lineage (NCBI taxonomy): Bacteria > Pseudomonadati > Pseudomonadota > Betaproteobacteria > Rhodocyclales > Zoogloeaceae > Zoogloea > Zoogloea sp. The sequence goes on along the minus strand of NZ_JAYSDK010000025.1, from coordinate 55,901 downwards.
CGTGGTCAGATCATCCTGATGGGTGAGATGTTCGAGCGCCCGCTGGACGTCCGCACGCTGGGTGAGCTGGAAAGCCGTCTGCGCGACGTGATCCATCGCCAAGGGGCGATCAAGCTCGAACTGAACGACGCCCAGAGCCGGCTCAAGCAGATGCTGGCCAGCTTCGTTGACCGGCTAGGCGACTTCTCCGACGCAACCGGCGAATATCACGACAAGATCGAGCTGTGCGCGAAGCGCATCGAAGGTGCAGCCGACATCAGCGAACTAACCGACGTCATTGCCGAGGTGATGCGGGAAACCCGTACGGTTCAGGAATCTACGCTGCGCTCGCGCAACGAGATCGAGGAACTGCACGCGCGGGTCAATGATGCCAACGCGGAAATCACGCGCCTGCAACTCGAGCTGGAGCAGACCAGCGAACTGATCCGCCACGACCCGCTAACCGGCGTACTCAACCGAAAAGGGCTCGACGAAGCCTTGGCCCGGGAGACCGCCCTGGCCCGCCGCCGCGGCACGGCGCTGTGCATCGGCCTGCTGGACGTGGACAACTTCAAGCAGATCAACGACGTCCACGGCCACCAGACCGGGGACGAAGCCCTCCAGCACCTGGTGGACGTGGTTCGCGAGAACATGCGTCCGCAGGATTCGGTTGCCCGTTACGGCGGCGAAGAGTTTGTCATCCTGCTGCCGGACACCCCGCTGGAGAGCGCCGTGGCCACGCTGACCCGCCTGCAGCGGGCCCTCACCAAACGCTTCTTCCTGGCCCGCCAGCAGAAACTGCTGATCACCTTCAGCGCCGGTGTTGCCGAGCTGTACGAGCACGAGGCCCCCGAGGACGCCATCGACCGCGCCGACAAGGCCATGTACATCGCCAAGCGTTCGGGCAAGAACCGGGTCATCGCCGCCGGCACCTGAAGCCCGGCAAGCAGCGGATCGCGACGGCACCGCCGTCACCCCGCTTATGCTAAATTCATGTCGCAATGAAAATTCATTCGACATGTACCGTGCTGATTGCCGTATGCCTCGCAACGCCTGGACCGGCCTGCGGGGAAGGGCTCGGGCGTCTTTTCTTCTCGCCGGCGGAGCGCCTGCGGATAGACCGTGAACGGCACCTGCCGACGCACACGGAGCCTCCACCCCGGCTCGACGGCTTCATCATCCGCAGCGAAGGGGCACCCACCCTGTTCCTCGACGGGAAGGCCGTTCCCGCCTCTCCACGGCAAATCCACCCGCAGGACGCCTCAGTCAGCCTGACCGGCTCTGACGGACGCAACCATCGCCTGCAGGTCGGAAACCCTTCCCCCACCCCGCAGCCATGACAGCCCCCCGCCGGCAGCGAGGCATGATGCTTCCCATCCTGATCCTTCTACTGTCACTCGGCGGGCTCGGGTGGCTGCTGGCACGGACCGACAGCGGCGCCGATCGGGCGGCACGCCAGCTGCGGCGGGATGCGCAGACCACCCGCGCCCTCGAGACCGCCCGGGATGCGCTGCTGGGCTTCGCCGCCAACTACCGCAACCACGAACACCCCCACGCCGACTTCGGCTACCTGCCCTGCCCCGACCTCAACGGCGACGGCTCCTCGGAAACCTGCGGGACCAAGGATCAGCCGAGCATCGGCCGCTTGCCCTACCTGACCCTCAACCTGCCAGACCTGCGCGACGGCGCCGGAGAGTGCCTGTGGTACGCCGTATCTGGCAGTTTCAAGAACAACCCGAAGGCCGACGCCCTGAACTGGGACAGCGTCGGTCAGTTCCGCCTTCTTGACAGGGACGGCCAGCCGGTCGTGCTCGCCGGCGACCAGCTTGGTCTTGCGGCGGCCATCGTCTTCGCCCCCGGTCCGCCCCTCGGCCATCAACAACGTGGCCCCGGCCAGGGGCGTTGCGGTGATGGCCAGGCCGCCCGGCTCGAAGATTACGTGGAAGCCCTCGGCGCCACCCAAGACGGAATCACCGAAATACGCACCGACACGGCAGCCAGTAATGACCGGCTGATCAGCCTGAGCGGCGGCGAGATCTTCGCGCTGCTCAAGCGGCGGACCGACTACGCTCAGCAGCTCCAGTCCAGCCTGCAGGCCATCGCCGACTGTCTGGAAAAAGGCGGCCTGCCCAGTCCGGCCCAGGCCCAGCCCCACGGCCCCCTTCAACTCGGCAGTGTGCCCGCCCTCAACAAGCTGAACGGCCCGTGCACCGACGTTGAACGGCGCGACGCGTCCGGCAACTGGAGCGAGATGATGCGTTACGGGCGCTGCACCGACGGAAGCCCCTGCCTGGCCTCGCCCCAGGGGCCTTGCCGGGGCGTCCTGCTGTTCGGGGGCGAGCGACGCAGCCTGGCTCCTGTACAGCGCCGGATAGACCCGCAGGACAAGCAGACAACGACCGAGTACCTGGAAGCACCGACCTTGGCCGCCCTGGCTGCAGGCCAGTTCCACGCGCTCTCCCGACAGATCTCGCTGCCGTTCCAGGCCCCTACCGCAGCCACTTCGGAGGACGTAGCCCTGTGTCTGCCATGAAATTCCCGCCACGTCATTTCGCCGATGATCGTTCGGCGGGCTTCACGCTGGTCGAGATGGCAGTAGTGATGCTGATCCTCAGCTTGCTCGCCGGCGGGCTCAGCGCCGGACTGGGCGCCCAACTGGCCCGCCGCGCCGAAGCCAGCACGGATGAAGCCCTGGCTGAAGCCCGGGATGCCCTCCTCGGTTACGTCGTCCGCAAGGGCATGTTCCCCTGCCCTGCCAGGAGCGCGACGGACGGCAGCGAAGGCCGGGAGGCCGGCACCTGCCAGACCCACACCGGCCTGTTACCGTGGGCAAGCCTCGGCATCGCCGGCACCGACGGCTGGGGGCGCCGCCTGCGCTACGCCGTGACGCCGGTCTACACGCGCAAGATCGTGGCGCTGGACGACGGTGACATCGACATCTTCACACGCAACGGCAACGGCGATGTACTCAAGCTGACCACGGAAGGCGGCAGGACGCCGGCCGTGGTCCTGTCGCACGGGGTCAATGGCCTCGGCGCCACAACGCCGGACGGGCAGGTCTATCCACCGCCCGCCGGCGCATCCGACGAAGCCATCAACGCCAATGCCAGCGGACGCCAGTTCTACAGCCGCGTGCTCTCCGAAAACGTTAGCGCGGCCGGCGGGGCCTTTGACGACCGACTTGTCTGGCTGTCCCCCAACCTCATCGCCAACCGTCTCATCAGCTCAGCCCGCTTCCCCTGAAGGCCACCACAGCGCAGCAAAATTATGACATTTACATTATCATAATCACTCCACATCAACTCTGCCCGGAAGCCATATCGAGGCGGCCGGCACATCGGGAGCGCGTTCATGGAAAAAAGGCAGTGCGGCTTCACCCTGGTTGAAATTGCGGTCGTCCTGGTCATCATCGGACTATTGCTGGGCGGGGTTCTGAAAGGGCAGGAGCTGATCAACGGGGCGAAGGTGAAGAACGTGATGAACGACTTCCGCAACACCTCGACCTACGTCTTCGGCTATCAGGACCGTTTCCGCGCCATGCCCGGCGATGACGCGAGCGTCGCGAGTCGCCTTACCGGCGCCGTCAAGGCCAGCACGGGTGGCACGGTTGGCAACGGCCGCCTGGAAGGAAACTGGAACTCCACCACGGCCACCGACGAAAGCGTGCTGTTCTGGCAGCACGTTCGACTGGCCAATTTTGCGGGGGGTGACGGCCGCAATCCGGGTGGCGAGGGCATTACCCTCCAGGACTGGCTGCCCCGCAACGCCGTCGGGGGGCGGCTCGGTGTCACCGGCAGCAGCCCGATCACCGGCTGGGGAGGAAGCCTGTTCGTCTGCCAGGACAAACTCCCCGGCGGTTTCGCGCGACAGATCGACATTGCACTGGATGACGGCCAATCCGACAGCGGCTCGGTCCGCCTGCTGGCCGACGGAGCCGCCAATGGCGTGGCCATCGAGGCGGCCAAGCTAACGGACAGCGAGCTCTATACCGTCTGCGCGAGCTACTGAGGCCGGAAAACAGGACGAAGACGCCGCTTACAAACCCTTGAAGATGCGCGTCTCCGCGTTGGCCAGCTGCGATGGCGTACCGAGCAACACCAGTACGTCATCGAGCTCCAGGGTGGTCTCCGGCGTCGGCTCGTCCACGCGGACCCGCTGCCGCCGCAGCGCGCTGACCTCGACGCCCAGCTCATTCAGGCGCAACTCGGCGAGACTTCGGCCGATTGCATGTGTCCCAGCATCCAGCACCACCGAGTGCAGCCGGGTCTGCTGACGCTCTTCCAGCGCCTCCTCATGCAGATGTTCACCGCCCCGGTAGATGCCGCGCAGCAGGTGGTAACGCTCGGCGCGGATCTCCCGGATCCGCTTGAGGATCCGTGGCAAGGGCACGCCCAGCAGGGCCAGCGCGTGGGACGCCAGCATCAGCGAAGACTCGACCGCTTCCGGCACCACTTCCGCCGCGCCCGCTTGCTGGAGCTTTTCGAGGTCCATCTCGTCGGCCGTGCGGACCACCACTGGCACATCGGGCCGGCAGGAGCGCACCTGGCTCATGGCCCGCAGCGCTGCATCAGTGTCCGCGTAGGTAATCACCACCACTGACGCCCTGGAAATACCGGCCGCCATCAGCGTCTCGCGCTTCGCCGCATCGCCGAACACCACAGTTTCGCCAGCCGCCGCCGCCTCACGCACCCGCTCGGGATCGAGGTCGAGGGCGATGTAGGTGATGCCTTCCTGCTCTAGCAGGCGCCCCAGGTACTGCCCGTTGCGCCCGAAGCCACAGAGGATCGCGTGCTTGTCCACGAACATCGACTGGGTCGCGATGTTGGTGAGTTGCAGGGAGCGGGTCATCCATTCCGACGGCACCAGCCGCAGCACGATCTTTTCGCTGTACTGCACGATCAGCGGGGCAAGCAGCATGGACAGCACCATCGCCGCCACCACCACCTGCGATAAGGCCGGCGGCAACAGATGCGCCTCGTCGATCTGCGACAACAGCACGAAACCGAACTCCCCGCCCGCACACAGCCACAGGCCGGTCCGTGCCGCCGTACCCTGGCCGGCACCCAGCAACCGTGACGCGGCACCGACGATGAGGAATTTGCCGACCAGCAGCGCCGCCAGCATGGCCAGCACCATCGGCAGGCTAACGATGATCTGGCCCACATCGAGGAACATCCCCACCGTCACGAAGAACAGGCCAAGCAGTACATCGCGAAAGGGCTTTATGTCCTCCTCCACGTGATAGCGGTATTCGGTCTCGGAGATCAGCATGCCAGCCAAGAAGGCGCCCAGCGCCATCGACAGGCCAGCCACCTCGGTCAGCCAGGCCAGCCCCAGGGTGATCAGCAACACATTGAGCATGAACAGCTCGGCGGAACGCTGCCGCGCCACCAGGAAAAACCAGCGGCGCATCAGCTTCTGGCCGATGAAAAGAACCAAGCCGAGCACCAGCACCGCTTTGCCGGCCGCCAACGCCAGCGTGCCAAAAAGTTCGTCGGCGGGGCGCGACAGCGCGGGGATCAGGATCAGCAGCGGCACCACAGCCAGATCCTGGAACAGCAGCACGCCGATCGTCTCCCGCCCGTGCTTGGAATCCAGCTCCAGCCTGTCCGACAGCAGCTTGGACAGGATGGCCGTAGACGACATGGCCAGGGTACCGCCCAACGCAAAGCTCGCCCCCCAGTTGAGCCCCGTGATGGTGCCGACCAGCATGGTCAGCAGCGTCGTGCCCAGGACCTGCACGGCCCCCAGCCCGAACACCGTACGCTTCATGCTATACAAGCGCGGCAGTGAAAACTCGAGTCCGATGGTGAACATCAGGAACACCACGCCGAACTCGGCCAGGTAGCGGGCGCCATCAGAATCCTGCATCAGGCTCATGGCGTGCGGGCCGACGGCCGCCCCGACCATCAAGTAGCCGAGCACCGGCGGCAGGTTGAGCGACCGGAGGATACCGACTACCAGCACGGCACCGGCAAGAAGGACGAGCACCAGCTCGAGGGTGTTGATCATAGGCCTGCAAGGGTTCGCCCTGAATGGGCGAATTAGTCGATCTGATATACTGCCGTACCCGATTATACGCACCGTTCCCATGAGCCCAGCCCCGATTGCCGCTGCGCACGCCCGTGTTCTGGAGCTTGCGCGCCGCGTCCTCGACATCGAGGCGGAGGCGGTGCGCCAGCTTTCCATCCGCCTCGATGACAGCTTTGTCCAGGCAGTCAATCTGATCCTTGCCTCCCACGGACGAGTCATCGTGTCCGGCGTCGGCAAATCCGGCCATATCGGCCGCAAGTTCGCCGCCACCCTGGCCAGCACCGGAACACCGGCGTACTTCGTGCACGCCGCCGAGGCCGCCCACGGCGACCTCGGCATGATCACCGCCAATGACGTGCTGATCGCGATCTCCTATTCCGGCACCGGCGAAGAACTCCTGAAGATCGTTCCGCTGGTCAAGCGCCAAGGGGCCCGCCTGATCGCCCTGACCGGCAACCCCGAATCACCGCTGGCCCAGGAAGCCGACGTTCATCTGGACGGCGCCATCAAGGAAGAGGCCTGTCCGCTCAACCTTGCCCCTACCGCCAGCACAACCGCGGCCCTGGCCCTGTCGGACGCGCTGGCTGTGGCCCTGCTCGATGCCCGCGGCTTCGGGCCGGACGACTTCGCCCGCTCCCACCCTGGTGGCGCCCTGGGCCGACGCCTGCTGACCCATGTGGAGGACATCATGCGCAGCGGTGAAGCCATCCCCCGCGTTAGTGAAAACGCCCTGCTCAGCGACGCACTGATGGAAATAACCCGAGCCGGGCTCGGCATGACCGCCATCGTCGCCGACGATGATCACATCATCGGCATATACACCGACGGCGACCTGCGCCGCTCGCTGGCCAAAGGCTGCGACTTCAACACCGCGCGGATCGCCGACGTGATGAGCCGCAACCCCAAGACCATCCAGGCCAGCGCACTGGCGGTCGAGGCCGCCGAGATGATGGAGCGCCTGCGCATCAGCGAACTGCTGGTAACCGGCCCCGACGGCCGCCTGGTGGGCGCCCTCAACCACCATGACCTCATGCGTGCCAAGGTGATTTGATGACACGCACCTGTCGCCCTCCTTCGCCGGGTCAGCCATGAACGGACGCGGCCACAGCTTCTTTCCGCTCATTGTGCTGACCATCATGGCCGGCGTCAGCGTCTGGCTTGATCGGGTCACGCAGCAAGAGCAGGCCATCAAGACCGACAAGAATCGCCATGAGGCCGATTTTTCGGCGGAGAGCCTGACCCTGCGGCGCTTCGACCTGGCCGGCAAGATCCAGTACGTGCTGGTTGCCGACCGCATGGTCCATTACGGCGATGACGAGTCCACCGAGCTCGTCCGACCGCGCCTCGACTACCTGAACCGCCCCGAGCCGGTGCGGATCGAGTCCGAATTCGCGACGGTCAGCAAGGACGGTGCCACCGTCGTCCTGACCGACCAGGTGCTGCTGCGTCGCGCCGCCCATAACGGCAAACCCGAATCCACCCTGCGCACCGACCAGATGACCGTCTGGCCGGACGACGAGAAGATGCGCGCGGATAAACCCGTGAAGCTTACTCAGGGCCAGACCGTGATCACGGCCGAGCACATGGAAAGCGACAACATCGTCGGCGAAGTCCGATTGCACGGCCAGGTCCGCGGCATGCTTTATCGCACCAACCCGACGCCGAAACCATGAACAAGATCCTGCGGCAGCTCGTGCTGCTCACCCTTTCCCTGACCGCCCCACTGGCCATCGCCGAAAAGGCCGACCGCAGCAAGCCGGTCAACATCGAGGCCGACCGGGTAACGGTCGACGACAAGAACAAGATTCATATCTTCGAAGGCCACGTGGCCCTGACCCAGGGCACCCTGACCATCCGCAGCGACAAGCTGGTGGTGAGCCAGGACATGGAGGGCTACCAGCGCGGCATCGCCACCGGTGGTGACGGTGGGCTGGCCCGCTTCCGCCAGAAGCGCGAAGGCAAGAACGAATGGGTCGAAGGCGAAGGAGAGCGCATCGAGCACGATGCCCGCAGCGAACTGTCCCAGTTCTTCCAGCGTGCCCACGTGAAGAATGGCGACGACGAGGTCCGCGGCCAGTACATCCAGTACAACGGTCTGACCGAGACCTACGTGGTCACCAACGGTCCCAACGCAACCACGATACCCAGCCAGCAGGGCCGCGTTCAGGTCACCATCCAGCCCAAGAAGAAAGGCGAAAGTGCCTCGGCACCGTAGCCTGACGCCGCACCGCACGAGGCTGACAACCGCGCCAGCCCTTGCTTCGCAGCACTATTCACAATGCTTTTCAATTTTAAGAAATTTCTTTTTTTTCAATAAGATTAAAAACAGATAAAGATTTTTGTGCGGCGCAACAAATAGGTGTTGACAGCCCTCCCGACGCGAATATAATGGACCGCATGTTGCAACGCACCAACACGGGGCATTGCAAGACCGACGAGAATGCATTCCATCCATTCACTCAAGGAGATTGTTATGACCACCCCCGAGCAAATCGTTGCCGCCAACAAGGCCAATGTTGAATCCCTGCTGACCCTGGCCAACACCGCCTTCGCCAGCGCCGAGCGCATTGCCGCCCTGAACCTGAACACCGCCCGCGCCGTGCTGGAAGACAGCGTCGCCTCCGCCAAGGCCCTGCTGGCCGCCAAGGACGTGCAGGAACTGATCGCCCTGCAATCCTCCCTGGCCCAGCCGGTGGTCGAGAAGGCCGTTGCCTACTCCCGCAGCGTGTATGAAATCGCTTCCCAAACCCAGGAAGAGGTCTCCAAGCTGTTCGAAGCCCAAGTCGCGGAAGCCAACAAGAGCTTCGCTGCTGCCCTCGACAAGGCTGCCAAGTCCGCTCCCGCCGGTTCCGACGTTGCTGTGGCTGCTGTCAAGTCCGCCATCGCCGCCGCCAACTCCGCCTACGACAGCGTGACCAAGGCTGCCAAGCAAGTCGCCGAGATCGCCGAAGCCAACGTTGCGGCCGCCACCAGCGCCACCGTGAAGGCTGTCAGCGCCTCCACCCCGGCCAAGGCTTCCTCGAAGAAGGCTGCCTAAGCTACAAACCAGCGGGGAGGCCTTTCGCCTCTCCAGTCCGGTTGAAAAGCCCGCCCTGCATTGCAGGGCGGGCTTTTTTTTCGCCTGCCGCCCTTCCATTTCGGATGCCGGAAAGACGTTCCGACCGGTGCAATGAATCGGGAAGCATGCTATTTTGGAAGGCGTGCCTGAAAGGACACATCGGGGGGGCTAAGCGGCCCGCACCGTCACTGTCGTGACGCTCAAAATCAAAATTCGCAAGAGGGAAGACACAGAATGAGCACTGGACAATCGAAGATCATCTACACGCTGACTGACGAGGCGCCGCTCCTCGCCACCTGCGCTTTTCTCCCCATCATCCGGACCTTCACCAGCCCGGCGGGGATTGAAATCGAGAAGGCCGACATCTCCGTGTCCGCCCGTGTCCTGGCTGAATTCCCCGAGAACCTGACCCCTGAGCAACGCGTCCCCAACACCCTCGCCGAGCTGGGCAAGAAGACCCTTGAGCCGGACGCCAACATCATCAAGCTGCCCAACATCAGCGCCTCCGTGGCCCAGCTGAAGGCCTGTATCAAGGAGCTGCAGTCCAAGGGCTACGCGATTCCCGATTACCCGGAAAACCCGGCCACCGAAGAAGAGAAGGCCATTGCCGCTCGTTACGGCAAGTGCCTGGGCTCCGCGGTAAACCCCGTGCTGCGCGAAGGCAACTCAGACCGTCGCGCACCGCTCGCCGTCAAGAACTACGCGCGCAAAAACCCCCACTCCATGGGCGAATGGAAGCCCTGGTCGCGGACCCACGTGTCCCACATGCATCATGGCGACTTCTACCATGGTGAGAAGTCCCTGACCCTCGACAAGGCCCGCAACGTACGCATGGAGCTGATCGCTAAGGGCGGCAAGATCACCGTGCTGAAGCCGAAAGTCGCGCTGCAGGAAGGCGAGATCATCGACTCCATGTTCATGAGCAAGAAGGCTCTGTGCGACTTCTACGAGAAGGAACTGGAAGACTGCCGCGAAGCCGGCATTCTGTTCTCCCTGCACGTCAAGGCCACGATGATGAAGGTGTCCCACCCCATCGTGTTCGGCCATTGCGTCAAGATCTTCTACAAGGAAGCCTTCGAGAAGCACGGCCAACTGTTCGACGAACTGGGCATCAACGTCAATAACGGCATGGTCGACCTCTACGAGAAGATCAAGACCCTGCCGGAATCCAAGCGCGACGAGATCATCCGTGACCTGCACGCCTGCCAGGAGCACCGTCCGAAGCTGGCCATGGTGGACTCCGCCAAGGGCATCACCAACTTCCACTCCCCGAACGACATCATCGTCGATGCCTCCATGCCGGCGATGATCCGCCAGGGCGGCAAAATGTGGGGCGCAGACGGCAAGCAATACGACAGTAAGTGCGTGATGCCGGAATCCACCTTCGCCCGCATCTACCAGGAGATGATCAACTTCTGCAAGACCAACGGCAACTTCGACCCGAAGACCATGGGCTCCGTGCCGAACGTCGGTCTGATGGCTCAGAAGGCTGAGGAATACGGCTCCCACGACAAGACTTTCGAGATCCCCGAAGACGGCATCGCCAACATTGTCGATATCGACTCCGGCGAAGTGCTGCTGACCCAGAACGTGGAAGCTGGCGACATCTGGCGCATGTGCCAGGTCAAGGACGCCCCGATCCGCGACTGGGTCAAGCTGGCCGTCACCCGCGCCCGTAACTCCAATACCCCGGCGGTCTTCTGGCTCGATCCCTACCGTCCGCACGAAGCCGAACTGATCAAGAAGGTTCAAACCTACCTGAAGGATCATGACACGACTGGCCTCGAGATCCACATCATGTCCCAGGTTCGCGCCATGCGTTACACCCTGGAGCGCGTGATCCGTGGCCTCGACACCATCTCCGTGACCGGCAACATCCTGCGCGACTACCTCACCGACCTGTTCCCGATCATGGAACTGGGCACCTCCGCCAAGATGCTGTCCATCGTTCCGCTGATGGCCGGTGGCGGCATGTACGAAACCGGTGCTGGCGGCTCCGCACCGAAGCATGTCCAGCAGCTCACCGAGGAAAACCACCTGCGCTGGGATTCGTTGGGTGAATTCCTGGCCCTCGCGGTGTCGCTTGAAGATCTGGGCATCAAGACCGACAACAAGCGTGCGGTCCTGCTCGCCAAGACCCTCGACGCGGCGACCGGCAAGCTACTCGACAACCGGAAGTCCCCGTCGCCGAAGACCGGTGAGTTGGACAACCGTGGTTCGCAGTTCTATCTGGCCATGTACTGGGCCCAGGAGCTGGCCACCCAGACGGAAGATGCCGCACTTGCGGCGCACTTCGCCCCGCTGGCCAAGACCCTGAGCGACAACGAAGAGCATATCGTTGCCGAGCTGAAGACGGTCCAGGGCAAGCCGGCCGACATCGGCGGTTACTACAAGGCCGATCCCGAGAAGTGCAAGGCCATCATGCGTCCCAGCCCCACGCTGAACGCCGCGCTGAAGTCCTTCGGCGCCTGAGACTGACAAGCCCCCGCCCACAAGGCGGACCGGCAAGACAGCAAAAAGCCCTCTCGCAAGCGAGAGGGCTTTTCACTTTTGGGTGCAAGGTAACGTGTCGATGCGTCACCGCACCGGCATTACATCCGTTCGATCATCGCGTCGCCAAAGGCCGAACAGGACACCTCCGTCGCACCATCCATCAGACGCGCAAAATCGTAGGTCACGATCTTGTCGCCGATCGCCGCCTCCATGGACTTGATGACCATATCGGCCGCCTCGGTCCAGCCCAGGTGACGCAGCATCATCTCGGCGGACAGAATGATGGAACCCGGATTGACCTTGTCGAGCCCCGCATACTTGGGCGCCGTACCATGGGTCGCCTCGAAGCAAGCGTACTGGTCAGAAATGTTGGCCCCCGGCGCAATGCCGATGCCCCCGACCTGGGCCGCCAGCGCATCCGAGATGTAATCGCCGTTGAGGTTGCAGGTGGCGATCACGTCGTACTCGGCCGGACGCAGCAGGATCTGCTGCAGGAAGGCATCCGCGATCGCATCCTTGACGATGATCTCGCGGCCGCTCTTCGGGTTCTTGAACTTGCACCACGGACCGCCATCAATCGGCTCCGCACCGAAGTCCTCGCGAGCCACCTTGTAGCCCACGTCACGGAACAGGCCTTCCGTGAACTTCATGATGTTGCCCTTGTGGACGATGGTCACCGACTTGCGATCGTTGTCGATTGCGTACTTGATGGCCGCCCGCACCAGGCGCGTCGTCCCCTCGATAGACACAGGTTTAATGCCGATTCCGGACGTTTCAGGGAAGCGGATCTTCTTGACTCCCATGTCCTCGAGCAGGAACTTGATGACCTTCTTCGCCCCCTCCGACTCCGCCGCCCACTCGACGCCGGCGTAGATGTCCTCGGTGTTCTCACGGAAGATCACCATGTTCACCAGCTCCGGATTCTTCAGCGGCGACGGCACGCCCTGGAAGTACTGGACCGGACGCACGCACTGGTAAAGATCGAGTTCCTGGCGCAAGGCGACGTTGAGGGAACGGATACCGCCACCGACCGGCGTGGTCATCGGTCCCTTGATGGATACCGAATATTCCCGCAGGGCGTCGAAGGTCTCTTTCGGAAACCACTCGTCCGGACCGTAGAGCTGGGTGGATTTCTCACCCGCGTAGACCTCCATCCAGTAGATCTTCTTCTTGCCGCCGTAGGCCTTGCTCACCGCGGCATCGATCACTTTGATCATCACCGGCGTAATGTCCACGCCAATGCCATCACCCTCGATGTAGGGAATGATGGGATTATCGGGAATGGCCTGACCGGGGACGATTTTTGCGCCGCCCGCCGGCACCTTGATCAGAGACGTACTCATTCCAACCCCCTCAACTCGAATTGTGTTGCGGATGTATGGGTGAATCGGCCGGGTCCGGGCTTTCGCGCCGCGCGGCTTTCTGGTTCTTGGAGACACGTGCAACCCGGAGTCCCTCCATGGCCGCCGATCCACTGCCTACCCCACCGCGCCTCCTCCAGGCCGCGGCAAAGTGCGACGATTATGGCCGAAATGCCGGCCTGCTAGAAGCGTCACCGTCTCTCCGAAATCCTTACGGCAGGCCAGGCTCCGCCACCTCCCCCGACCAACCGGAGGGCGGTGCTAGACTCGGCAATCCGCCGCATCCGGCCTGCGCCACGGCTCAGGCGCGCTGCCCGCCCGAGGAGGAAAGATGGAAGCCCACAACACCGAAAACCCCGTCGCCCAGGCCATCGCCCAGGCCATGATCGAGGGTTTCAACAAGCACTACCGGATCTTTCGTGAAACCTCCCGGCGCGCCAAGGAGAGTTATGAAGCCGCCGACTGGCAGGGCCAGCTCTCTGCCGTGCGCGATCGAGTCCAGTTCTACGACGACCGCGTGAATGAAACCGTGCTACGCCTGCACGAGGAATTCGATGCGGAATCCATCGACGACGCCACCTGGCAGGCGGTCAAGCTTTACTTCATCGGCTTGCTGATCAACCACAAGCAGCCGGAACTGGCAGAGACCTTCTTCAACTCGGTAACCACCAAGATCCTGCATCGGGACTACTTCAACAACGCCTACATCTTTGCCCGCCCGGCCATCTCCACGGACTACATCGAGTCCTTTCCGCCCACCTACACCAGCTACTACCCCCAGGACGAAGGGCTCCGCGCCACCATCTGCCGGGTTATCGAGGACTTCGACTGGCAGCGCCCCTTCGAGGACCTCGACCGCGACGTGGACTACGTGATCCGTACCGTCGAAAAACACATCGGCGAGTGGCCGAAGATGGAGGTGAACTGCCAGATCCAGGTGCTTTACTCTGCCTTCTATCGCAACAAGACCGCCTACATCATCGGCAAGGCGATCAACGGCTACCAGGAATACCCTTTCGTGCTCGCCGTACGCCATGGCCAGTCCGGCAAGCTGTACCTGGACACCATCCTGCTCGACACCTGGCGGATCTCGCTGCTGTTCTCCCTGTCCCGGGCTTACTTCCTGGTGGACATGGAAGTACCGTCCGGCTACGTACAGTTCCTGCGCAGCATCATGCCCAACAAGCCGCGTTCGGAGCTCTACACCATGCTGGGCCTCGGCAAACAGGGAAAGACAATCTTCTTCCGCGACCTCATCGCCCACCTGCGCCACTCCAACGACCAGTTCATTGAGGCGCCAGGCATCCGCGGCCTGGTCATGCTGGTATTCACGCTGCCGTCCTACCCTTACGTCTTCAAGATCATCAAGGACGTGTTCGGTAGTTCCAAGAACATGGACCGAGCCACCGTAAAGCGCAAATACCTGCTGGTCCGCCAGGTGGACCGGGTCGGACGGATGGCCGATACCCTCGAGTTCTCCAACGTCGCGCTGCCGCGTAGCCGCTTCCACCCGGAACTGATTGTTCAGCTCAAGGAACTCGCACCGTCGGTTGTCGAGGAGGACGGCGACACCCTGGTCATCAAGCATCTCTACATCGAGCGCCGCATGACGCCGCTCAACCTCTACCTGAGCAAGGCGACGGACCAGCAGATCGACGAAGCCGTACGCGAATACGGCCAGGCCATCAGCGAGCTGGCCATCGCCAACATCTTCCCAGGCGACATGCTGTGGAAGAACTTCGGCGTCACTCGCTACGGGCGCGTGGTCTTCTACGACTACGACGAGATCGAATACATGACGGACTGCAATTTCCGCAAGATCCCGCCGGCGCCCAACGAGGAAATGGAAATGTCCGGCGAGCCCTGGTACTCGGCCGGTCCACGGGACATATTCCCGGAAGAGTTCGCCACCTTCCTGCTCGGCCAGCCAAAGATCCGCAAGGCCTTCCTCACCCACCACCGAAAACTGCTCGACCCCACATTCTGGCAGGACGCCCAGGACAAGATCCGCAACGGCTACGTGGAAGACTTCTACCCCTACCCGCAGGAACTGCGCTTCTGCAACAGCTTCGCCGCACCGGTGCCCCTCGCCACCGCCTCCCGTCCGGCGCCTTGAACGCCCAATAAGTACCTGCCGATTGGCGTAAACCCCAGTGTCATCCGCAGCCCTCTCCAACCAATATGAGTATGAAAAACCCTTCCGGCTTTTCACGCGACATAACAAGGAGGAGACACATGACATATCCTTTGCGCCAGTCAGCCTTGGCCCTCGCGCTCGGCGGCGCCTTGCTCCTGACCGCCTGCGGCGGCGGCAGTGGCGGAGGCAACCACAGCAGCACGGCAACCCTCAGCGGGTTTGCCGCCGAGGGTTTGGCAATCGCCAATCAGACCGTCACCCTCAAGGACGCCACCGGTACGACCCGTCAAGCCATCACCGACGCCAACGGCAACTTCAGCATCGACATCACGGGCCTAAGCTACCCCTTCATGCTGCAAGTCACCGGCAGCAAGGGCATCTGGCACGCACTGGTCACCGCCGAAGATGCCGGCAAACCCACCAACATCAACAATGCCACCAATAGCGTCGCGCTCCTGGCGCTCGGCATCAGCTCCGGCAGCGCCTTGCAGACGGCATTCACAGAGGGCAGCTTCAGAAACGTTAGCGGCACGGCCATCGCCAACGCCGACGGCAAGCTCCTCGATGCACTGGAGGCCGAGCTCGGCAAGCGCCCCGAAAGCCTGCGCAGCGCGCGCTTCACACCCGGCACGGCCGATACCGACGGCGACGAGACCGACCGCTTGCTGACCCTGGCCGATGTCCAGCCGAGCGGAAGCAGCTTCGTCACCTACAACGCGCTGCCCGAACGCGTGTGGGCCGATACCTATACGACCCATACCTACGATGGCAACACAGACGATCTTTTGACCGGCGGCCTCGGCAAATCAGGGCTCGGCAGCGCGACAGCCCCGCTCTATACCAACCCTGCCGCCCCCACCGCAGCAGAGCTGCGCCGCAACGCCATCTACAACAACTACCGGGCCTTGGTCGACGCCAACAAGAACACCGGCGGCTACGGCACTCTGTTCGGTCCCAACATCGACATCCACGGCAACGACACCCTTGGCGAAGGCAAGATCAGCGGCCTGGAAGCCATCGCCTACGCGAGCGACATGAGCGGCAAGCGCAAGGTAACCCTGATGGTTCAGGTCCCCGACAGCTTCGACACCGCCAATCCGTGCATCATCACGGCCACCTCGTCGGGCTCACGCGGCGTATACGGAGCCATCGGCACGGCGGGCGAATGGGGCCTGAAGCATGGCTGCGCAGTCGCCTACACCGACAAGGGCAGCGGCAACGGCATGCACGATCTGACGGCCGACACGGTGACGCTGATCGACGGCACGGTGGTCACATCCACTGCAGCCGGCAAGAGGTCCCTGTTCGCCGCCAACCTCAGCAAGAGCGCACTCGATGCCTTCAACCAGGCCTTCCCGAACCGCATCGCCTACAAGCACGCCCATTCCCAGCAAAACCCCGAGAAGGATTGGGGGCGAAATACCCTCGATGCGATCAGCTTCGCCTTCTATGTACTCAACGAGAAATACGGTACCACCGAAGCCAACGGCAAGAAACGGCGCACTATCCGGCCGGCCAACACGCTGGTCATCGCTTCATCCGTTTCCAACGGTGGCGGCGCGGCCCTGCTGGCAGCAGAACAGGACAAGCTCGGCCTGATCGACGGCATCGCCGCCGGTGAACCGCAGATTCAGCCGAAGGACGTCAGCGGGCTGTCCATCAAGCAGGGCAGCAACACCGTCACAGCCATCGGCAAGCCGCTGCTCGATTACTTCACCTATGCCAACCTGTACCAGCCCTGCGCAGCCCTCTCGTCGAGCATGGCCAACGGATCGCCAGGCGTGGCCTTCGTCGCCGCCTACGGCACCAACCGCTGCAGCGCCCTCAAGGTAAAAGGGCTGCTAAGCGGATCAACCCTGCAGGAACAAGCCGACGAAGCCATGCAGAAGCTGCACACCTACGGCTGGGGCAGCGAGCACGACCTCTACCACGCCTCCCATCACGCCTTCGCCACCACCGCCATCGTCGTAACCTACCTGAATGCCTACGGGCGCTTCAGCGTCGCAGACAACATCTGTGGCTTCAGCCTGGCGACCACAGTCGCGGCCGGCACAGACCTGGGCAAGGTGACAGCCACCAACCCACTCGTTCAGGCCGGCATCTTCGCCAGCGGCAACGGCGTACCGCCGACCGGCGGCATCAATCTGGTCTACAACGATGCAAGCGGTGGCCCGCTACGCGATGTGCTGGCGATCTCGCCGTCCACGAGCCTTGCAGACGGGGCGCTGGACGGGGCACTGTGCGCCCGCGCCTTGGCAACCGGGGTCGATCCGGTGAGTGGCGCCAAGCTCACCGGCACCCAACTGGCCCAATCTGAACGCATCAAGCAAGGCATAACCGAAGTTCAGGCGTCCGGCGCCCTGGGTGGAAAACCGACGATTATCGTATCCGGTCGTTCCGATACGCTGATCCCGGTCAATCACGCCTCGCGCGCCTACTTCGGCGTCAGCCAGAAAGCGGATGGCAACAAAAGCCAGTTGCGCTATTACGAGGTTACCAATGCGCAGCACTTCGACACCTTCATCGACAATGCACTGCTGGCAGGATATGACTCACGCCTGGTTCCCCTGCACGTCTACTTCAACCGGGCACTGGACCTGATGTACGCCCACCTGAAGACGGGCTCGGCCCTGCCGCCCTCCCAGGTGATCAGGACCACGCCGCGGGGTGGCGCGCCAGGCGCTGCGCCGGCGCTAACGGGCAGCAATGTTCCACCGATCGCCACCAGTCCGGCCGCAGCGGATACCATCATCTACAACAACGGGACCGTCAACGTTCCTGAATAGACTGTCGTCCGCCCTTGCTTGCCGGACTCCCCAGGAGCCGGCAAGCAAGGTCACGACCAACCGAATTCGCGAATCCACGGCCCCGCGCCGGCCAGCAGGGCATCTCGCACATAGGGCACGGTCATGGCCGGCAAGGTGCCACGTTCAAACCAGCGCAGATCATCGCACTTGTCCGGCTCCGCGATGTGCGGCGTCCCCGACCAGCGACGGGCACGCATAAAAAAATCGATCCGGTTCGTATCCGAAAGCCGATGCACCACGCCGACGATTTCGAGGTCCGCCACGGCAAGCTCGATGCCAAGCTCCTCGCGCATTTCCCGGACAGCCGTCTCCCGCACGGACTCTCCGTCCTCCACGTGTCCGCCCGGCAGGCTGTAAAGACCGTCGAAGAAACCGGTCCCGGCACGCCGCATCAGCAGCACAGCCTCGCCGTCCTCCAGCAACACATGCACGCCGGTCGGAATCCCCGCGTGGCGCATCAGTGCTTGCCCGTGCTGCCGAAACCACCCGCGCCGCGGTCGCTCTCCTCGAAGTTATCCACCACGTTGAAAGCGACCTGCAGGACCGGCACGATCACCAATTGCGCGATGCGCTCCATCGGCTGGATCGTGAAGCTGTCGTGGCTGCGGTTCCATGCCGACACGAAGATCTGGCCCTGATAATCGGAATCAATCAGCCCGACCAGGTTACCCAATACGATGCCATGCTTGTGCCCCAGGCCAGAGCGCGGCAGGATCATCGCTGCCAGCCCCGGATCGGCCAGGTGGATGGCAATGCCCGTCGGGATCAGCGTGGTATGGCCAGGTGTCAGCACCACCGGCGCATCCAGACAGGCGCGCAGGTCGAGTCCAGCCGAACCGCTTGTGGCGTAAGCCGGTGGTTGTGCCTTCAGGCGTTCGTCGAGAATACGGATGTCGATACGGTGCATAGCGTCGCCTCGCGAGTCGTCAGTGGTTCGGAAGAGATCAGGATGCCGGCAGCAGCGCCGCCAGATGGGCCACGATGGCGCGCGCCACCTCGGGCTTTGGCGCCTTCGGCAAAGGGTGACGCCCCTGTTCGTCGAAGAGCACGACCTGGTTGTCGTCCCCACCCAGACCATCCTGCACCAGGTTGCCGACGATCAACGGCAATTTCTTGGCCTTGCGCTTGCCTTCGGCGTAGGTGTCCAGATCCCGGCTCTCCGCCGCGAAGCCTACGCAGAACGGAGCCTGGGGCAGCGACGCCACTTCGGCGAGGATGTCCGGATTCGGTGTCAGCGTGAGACTCAGCTCCGCGCCGGATTTCTTGATCTTGTGCTCGGCCGACGTCGCCGGCCGGTAGTCCGCCACTGCCGCGACGCCAATGAAGACGTCCGCACCGGGCAGCACCTCGAAAACCGCATCGCGCATCTCCAGCGCACTGCGCACGCCAACCCTTTTCACTCCGGCGGGAACCGCCAGCGCGACCGGACCGCTGACCAGCGTGACCTCGGCACCGGCCTGCGCGCAGGCCCTGGCCAGTCCATAGGCCATCTTGCCGGAACTGGAATTGGTGATGCCACGCACCGGATCAATGGCTTCGAAGGTCGGCCCCGCCGTCATCACGATACGCCGCCCGGCCAGCAGCTTGGGCTGGAAGAAGGCAATTACCGCCTCGCACAACTCTTCCGGCTCCAGCATGCGTCCCAGCCCCACTTCGCCGCAGGCCTGTTCGCCGGCGCCGGGCCCCAGTAAGGCAACACCATCAGCCGCCAATTGCGCGACATTGCGCCGGGTTGCCGGGTTCTCCCACATCTGGCGGTTCATTGCCGGCGCCACCAACAACGGGCACTCCCGGGCCAAACAAAGAGTCGTCAACAGATCATCGGCCAGGCCATGGACCAACTTGGCCATGACATCGGCGGTCGCCGGCGCCACAAGGATGGCATCCGCGTCCCGGGTCAGGTCGATATGGGCCATGTTGTTATCCATCCGCGGATCCCACAGGTCGGACCACACCGGATTGCCGGACAAGGCCTGGAAAGTCACCGCGGTGACGAAACGCGCCCCGCCTTCGGTCAATACGACATGCACATCGGCTCCGGCCTTGCCAAGCAAGCGCACTAGCTCGGCCGCCTTATACGCTGCCACGCCGCCGGTCACGCCCAGCACCAATTTCCTGCCCTTCAGCTCGATCATGCCAATGGTATTATCTGTCACCTACGAAAGATTGGATTGTACACGTCATGGCGATCACCGATTGGCCGGCCGACGAACGCCCGCGAGAGCGCCTGCTGGCGCACGGTGCGGCAGCCCTGTCGGACGCAGAACTGCTGGCCCTGTTCCTGCGCGTCGGCATCCGCGGCAAGAGCGCGGTCGATCTCGCCCGCGACCTGCTTAAGCACTTTGGCGGCCTGTCGGCCCTGTGCAACGCCTCCGCCACCGCCTTCTCGGCCATTCCCGGCATGGGCCCAGCCAAATATGCACAGTTGCAGGCTGTCCTTGAGTTGTCACGGCGGGCCCTCGGCGAAGAAATGGCCAGACGTGACGTGCTCGATTCGCCCTCAGCTGTGCGGGACTGGCTGCGCCTTAAACTCGGGCAACTACCCCACGAAGTCTTCATGATCCTGCTCCTCGATGCCCAGAACCGCGTGATGGCATGCGAAGAGCTGTTCCGCGGCACGCTCACACAGACTTCGGTCTATCCCCGGGAAGTCGTCAAGCTGGTCCTCCAACGCAATGCCGCTGCAGTCATCCTGGCCCACAATCATCCGTCGGGCATCAGCGAGCCCAGCGCGGCCGACCAGGCCCTGACCCGCAGTCTCAGCCAGGCCCTATCCCTTGTCGACGTGCGGGTGCTGGACCACTTCATCGTCGCCGGCAACGCCCCACCGCTATCCTTCGCCGAACGCGGGCTGGCGTTACGCTGAACACTCGGAGCGCGCAGATCGACACGTCGAAGGTACCAAAGTATTGATTTGAGTACACATAGTTGTCTATAATCGACGGTCTTATCGAATCAAACCAGTTTGGAGCAACAAATGGCTCGCGTTTGCCAAGTGACCGGAAAAGCACCGATGGTGGGCAACAACGTTTCCCACGCGAACAACAAGACCAAGCGCCGCTTCCTGCCGAACCTGCAAAACCGCAAGTTCTGGAGCGAGGCTGAAAACCGCTGGGTGCGCCTGCGCGTATCCAACGCAGCCCTGCGCACGATTGACAAGAAGGGCATCGACGCCGTCGTCGCCGAGCTGCGCGCTCGCGGCGAAAAGGTCTAAGCCTTTTTAACCAGGAGATAAATCGAAATGGCAAAAGGCGGCCGCGAAAAGATCAAGCTCGAGTCCACTGCTGGCACCGGGCACTTCTACACCACGTCCAAGAACAAGCGCACCACCCCGAACAAGCTGGAATTCAACAAGTACGATCCTGTTGCCCGCAAGCACGTGCCGTACAAGGAAGTGAAACTTAAGTAATTGCTTCCGGCACGCGATTACCGCTTGTTGCACAGTCAAAAAACCCGCTCTTGAGCGGGTTTTTTGTTGCCGTTTTTCCGGCGCCCCTTTCTTACCCCTTACCCACCGCACACCCCGCTGTCGCCTTTCGTACAATACGCATCAAAAATGTGCGAAACCCTGTCGTTGGCGCACCACTCGACAGCATGCAATTACCAATAAGGACTCATCGGTGACTGCATATCCACGAGAGGCTATTTCAACCCGAATTAGACATACGCCAATTCATCCTGCGAAAACCCCAGAATAGGCGCCACAAAAAAAGAAACCGCCGATGCGCTTTCACGCATCGGCGGTCCAGGTCACGACGTCGGAGCGATTAACTCCAACAGGTCGGGAGCATCAAGCGCGCTGGATGTTCGACGCTTGCTTGCCCTTCGGGCCCTGGGTAACTTCGAATTGGACCTTCTCCCCCTCTTTCAGCGACTTGAAGCCGTTCATGTTGATTGCGGAGAAGTGGGCGAACAAGTCTTCGCTACCGTCATCCGGCGTAATGAAGCCGAAACCCTTGGCGTCGTTGAACCACTTAACAGTACCAGTTGCCATATTGCAAATTCCTTCTTGATTTCAGTAATACGTTCCGGACATCCAGCGTGCAATCGAGCCAAGACAAGCAAGAACTTTCGAAGGCATATATTCATATGCGCGACGCGAACCCGTCACCTAAAACTTGGCGCGAACACAGTTTTGCTTTTACGTGACTTGATTGACGTCGTCAACGCATTTATGAACCGGCACGGTTGTTGCAATACAGCATTCGAGCGGGCCTTATTTGTCACGTTTAATCCCACCCAGGAATAAAACCCTGTTTTTTTCGTGACTTAATTCCCTCTTGCAGCGCACCACGAAACGGCCGATGCGCTGCCCCAGGTTCCCTGGATGAGCGTGCAGGGTGGCTCTTGCACAATCATCGGGGTTGTTTAGAATGGTTCGCATGGTCATCAAAAAGCAGGAAGAGTCGGTCCTTGATACAGAGGTCACGCGGGTCAAGCCGCCACCGCTGTTCAAAGTCATGCTCCTTAACGACGATTTCACCCCGATGGATTTCGTGGTGACCGTGATTCAGAAATTCTTTGGGATGGACCGCGAACAAGCCACGCGGATCATGCTCAAAGTGCACAGAGAGGGCGTTGGTGTATGCGGAGTCTTCCCGCGGGACATCGCAGCCACCAAGGTCGAGCAGGTCATCGCGTACGCACGCCAGAACCAGCATCCCTTGGCTTGCGTCATGGAGGAAAACTGAAATGATCGCGCAAGAGCTTGAAGTCAGTCTGCACATGGCCTTTGTCGAAGCCCGGCAGAAGCGCCATGAGTTCATCACCGTGGAGCACCTCCTGCTTGCGCTCCTCGACAACCCTTCCGCTGCTGAGGTGCTGCGCGCCTGCGCCGCCAAGACCGACGAGCTGCGCAAGGAACTGACGAACTTCGTCAATGAGCACACGCCGAAAGTGGAAGGCACCGAGGACATCGACACCCAGCCGACCCTCGGCTTCCAGCGGGTCATCCAGCGGGCCATCCTTCACGTGCAGTCGTCCGGCAAGAAGGAAGTCACCGGCGCCAACGTGCTGGTGGCGATCTTCGGCGAGAAGGACTCCCACGCCGTGTACTTCCTCCAGCGGCAGAACATCTCCCGCCTGGATGTGGTGAATTTCATTTCCCATGGCATCACCAAGACGCCGCAGCAGGGTGCCAACCCGTCGCGTCCGTCGGGTGACTCCGAACAGGGCGAGCAGGAACAGGAAGGCGCAAGCCCCGGCGGCGCCCTCGACAACTACACGCAGAACCTCAATCAGCAGGCCTTGCTCGGCAAGATCGACCCGCTGATCGGCCGCGAGAAGGAAGTCGAACGCGTCATCCAGACCCTGTGTCGCCGCCGCAAGAACAACCCGCTGCTGGTCGGAGAAGCCGGTGTCGGTAAGACCGCGATCGCCGAAGGCCTCGCACGCCGCATCGTCGAAGGGCGCATCCCGGACATCCTGGCCGACGCCCAGGTCTACGCCCTAGACATGGGCGCCCTGCTTGCCGGCACCAAGTACCGCGGCGATTTCGAGCAGCGCCTGAAGGCTGTATTGAAGCAACTGGTCGAACACCCGAATGCGATCCTCTTCATCGACGAGATCCATACGCTGATCGGCGCCGGCGCGGCTTCGGGTGGCACCCTAGATGCATCGAACCTGCTGAAGCCGGCCCTCTCGTCCGGGCAACTCAAGTGCATCGGTGCCACCACCTACACCGAGTTCCGCCAGATCTTCGAAAAGGATCATGCGCTGTCGCGGCGCTTCCAGAAGGTGGACGTCGTCGAGCCATCGGTGCCGGAAACCGTCGAGATCCTCAAGGGCCTCAAGTCGCGCTTCGAGCAGCACCACGGCATCAAGTACTCCGCCTCGGCGCTGTCCAGTGCGGCAGAGCTGTCGGCACGCTACATCAATGACCGTCACCTGCCCGACAAAGCCATCGACGTCATCGACGAAGCCGGTGCCGCCCAGCGCATCCTGCCAAAGTCGCGCCAAAAGAAACTCATCGGCAAGGCCGAGATCGAGGAGATCGTCGCCAAGATCGCCCGTATCCCGCCACGCAGCGTCTCCAACGACGACCGCGCCTCACTGAAGACGCTCGAACGGGACCTGAAGAACGTCGTGTTCGGCCAGGATGCAGCCATCGAGGCTCTCGGCAAGGCCATCAAGATGTCCCGTTCAGGCCTCGGCAATCCGCAAAAGCCGATCGGGTCCTTCCTGTTCAGCGGCCCGACTGGCGTCGGCAAGACCGAAGTCGCCCGCCAGCTCGCCTACACGCTGGGCATCGAGCTGGTGCGCTTCGACATGTCCGAGTATATGGAGCGCCATGCGGTGTCCCGCCTGATCGGCGCCCCGCCGGGCTACGTCGGCTTCGACCAGGGCGGCCTGCTTACCGAGCAGGTCACCAAGAAGCCGCATTGCGTGCTGCTTCTCGACGAGATCGAAAAGGCCCACCCGGACATCTACAACATCCTGCTGCAGGTGATGGACCACGGCACCCTGACCGACAACAACGGGCGCCAGGCGGACTTCCGCAACACCATCATCATCATGACCACCAATGCCGGCGCAGAAACCATGCAAAAGGCAGTCATCGGCTTCTCTGCGAAGCGCGAGCAGGGTGACGAGATGTCCGACATCAAGCGCCTGTTCACGCCGGAGTTCCGCAACCGCCTTGACGCGATCATCTCCTTCAAGAACCTGGACCACGACATCATCACCCGCGTGGTCGAGAAGTTCCTGATGCAGCTGGAAGCTCAGCTGCACGAGAAGAAGGTCGAAGCCCACTTTACCGACAAGCTGCGCGACTGGCTCGGCGAGAAGGGTTTCGATCCACTGATGGGCGCCCGCCCGATGGCCCGCCTGATTCAGGACACCATCCGCTCGGCACTGGCCGACGAGCTGCTGTTCGGCCGTCTGGCCAACGGCGGCACGGTCACCATCGACCTGGACGCAGATGGCAAGGTGAAACTCGTGTTCGAGGAAATGGCGGAAGCTACGGTATAGTTTTTCCAACTGAGCTTTGCACCTTTGACGGGCGGCTGAGAGGCCGCCCGTTTTCATTTCACCGCTCTGATGGAGTCAACATGGAATTCCAGACCACCGATCTCTGCGACGCCAACGAAGGCAAGGTCCGCGCAGTCGCCCCAATGTTCCGCAGCTTTGGCGGCAAAACCCGTTTCGCCGGCCCGATCCGCACCCTGAAGGTCTTCGAGGACAACGCCCTCGTGCGCTCGACACTCGACACTCCGGGTAACGGCAACGTGCTGGTCGTGGACGCCGGCGGCTCCCTGCGCTGTGCGATGCTGGGCGATCAGCTCGCCCTGCTGGGCGTCAAGAACGGCTGGGCCGGCGTAATCATGTATGGCTGCATTCGTGACTCGGGCCCGATCGCCGGAATGGACATCGGCGTTTTCGCACTGGCCACCCACCCGATGAAGAGCGTCAAGAAGGGTGCCGGCGACGTGGACATTCCCGTCACTTTCGGCGGCGTAACCTTCGTTCCCGGACAGTGGTTATACGCTGACGAGGACGGGGTGATCCTGTCGGAAACCCCATTGCTGTAAACCCGTAGAAGGGACCGCAGCGCAGCGAGGCTTCATTTCACAATCGCCGACACCGTTTCACCATACAAAAAACGGGGCACAAGCCCCTGTTTTTTTGAATAAATTTATTTCTTATATCTTATATAAGACCTATTGCTGCCATGCACGATCATGCCTATACTTTCACTCACTGATCGACGTTTCCGAAGCGCTCCAAAGCCTACGGCAGCAGGATCAAGCGGCTCAGGAGTGAGCGCGAAGCACAGCCCGCAAGAGCAGACTTCCGCACCCCGGCTTCCCCTCCCCACTTGGTTAGAAAAGGATTACGTATGTCTCTGACTCGCGAACAGCAAATCGCCGCTCTGGAAAAAGACTGGGCCGAAAACCCCCGCTGGAAGGGCGTCAAGCGTGGTTACTCCGCCGCTGACGTCGTGCGCCTGCGTGGCAGCCTGCAGCCTGAGTACACCCTGGCCCAGCGCGGCGCCAAGGTCCTGTGGGATAAGGTGAACGGCGGCGCAAAGAAGGGCTACGTCAATGCTTTCGGCGCCATCACCGCCGGTCAAGCCATGCAACAGGCCAAGGCTGGCCTGGAAGCCGTGTATCTGTCCGGCTGGCAAGTTGCTGCCGACGGCAACACCTCCGAAACCATGTACCCGGACCAGTCGCTGTACGCCTACGAC
Source organism: Zoogloea sp. (assembly GCF_041914405.1). Classification (NCBI taxonomy): domain Bacteria; kingdom Pseudomonadati; phylum Pseudomonadota; class Betaproteobacteria; order Rhodocyclales; family Zoogloeaceae; genus Zoogloea; species Zoogloea sp. Next base: position 29,845 of record NZ_JAYSDK010000025.1, on the reverse strand, counting down.
TCCGTGCCGACCATGGTTCGCCGCATCAACAACACCTTCAAGCGCGCTGACGAAATCCAGTGGTCGCGTGGCATCAACCCGGGCGACAAGGACTTCATCGACTACTTCCTGCCGATCGTTGCCGACGCTGAAGCCGGTTTCGGCGGCGTGCTGAACGCCTTCGAACTGATGAAGAACATGATCGCCGCCGGTGCTGCCGGTGTTCACTTCGAAGACCAGCTGGCTGCTGCCAAGAAGTGCGGCCACATGGGTGGCAAGGTGCTCGTCCCGACCCGCGAAGCCATCGAAAAGCTGATCTCCGCTCGTTTCGCCGCTGACGTCATGGGCGTTCCGACCCTGATCCTGGCCCGTACCGATGCCGAAGCTGCCAACCTGATCACCTCCGACTACGACGAGAACGACAAGCCGTTCCTGACCGGCGAGCGCACCCAGGAAGGTTTCTTCCGCGTCAAGAACGGTCTGGAGCAGTCCATCTCCCGCGGCGTGGCTTACGCTCCGTACGCTGATCTGGTCTGGTGTGAAACCGGCGTGCCCGACATCGGCTTCGCCCGCGAATTCGCCCAAGCCGTGCTGGCCGCCTGCCCGGGCAAGCTGCTGTCCTACAACTGCTCGCCGTCCTTCAACTGGAAGAAGAACCTCAACGACTCGCAGATCGCCTCCTTCCAGGAAGAGCTGTCCGCGCTGGGCTACAAGTACCAGTTCATCACCCTGGCTGGTATCCACGTCAACTGGTACAACACCTTCAAGTTCGCCCACGCTTACGCTCGCGGCGAAGGCATGAAGCACTACGTTGAAATGGTTCAGGAGCCGGAATTCGCTGCTCGCGAACAGGGCTACACCTTCGTGTCCCACCAGCAAGAAGTGGGTACCGGTTACTTCGACGACGTGACCACCGTGATCCAGGGCGGCTCCTCCTCCGTGAAGGCCCTGACAGGCTCCACCGAAGAAGAACAGTTCCACTAAGAAATCCGGTTGCCGGCATCCCTCGCCGGCACGCTTGGTTGAAAACCCCCGCGGGCTCACGCCCCGGGGGTTTTTCACGTTGGCGCCGGGCCGGAGCACGTTCATTCAGTAAAATGCCGAGGTTTCCTTCCACCGAAGTTCCCCATGCAATCCCTCTGGATGATCGTTGCCAGCCTGCTGTTCGCGTGCATGGGGGTGTGCGTCAAACTCGGCTCCGCACTGTTTTCCACCGGCGAACTGGTCTTCTACCGGGGGCTCGTGGGCCTGCTGATGATGATTGTCCTGTTGCGCCTGCAAGGCACGTCCTACGCTACCTCGCACTGGCGCCTGCAGTTGTCGCGCGGGCTGTCGGGCACCATCGCGTTGATGTGCTACTTCTTCTCACTCGGCATCCTGCCCCTCGCGACGGCCGTCACTCTCAACTATACCTCGCCACTGTTCGTCGCCCTGTTACTTGCCCTGTGGTTCAAGGAGCGCATCAGCCCCGCGCTGTTCGGCGCTGTCAGCCTGGGTTTTCTAGGCGTGGTCCTGCTGCTCAAGCCGACCCTGCAACCCAGCCAGTGGCCCGGGGCGCTGGGCGGCCTGGGGGCCGGTCTGATCGCCAGCCTGGCCTATGTCAACGTCCGCGAACTGGGGCGGGCCGGAGAGCCGGAGGCCCGCACGGTGTTGTGGTTCTCGCTGATCACCAGCCTCTTCGGCCTGACCTGGGCGCTGCTTGCCGGAGGACTGCATTCCATCTCGCTCGAAGGTGCGGCCATCCTGCTCGGCGTGGGCGGCTTCGGCGGCTGCGCCCAACTCGCAATGACCCGCGCCTACCGCTACGGCAAGACGCTGGTCTCGGCCAACCTCGCCTACAGCACGGTAGTCTTTTCCAGCCTGTTTGGCGTGCTGCTCTGGCAGGAGCACCTGCCGTGGACGTCGGTACTGGCCATCGTCATCATTATTTCCAGCGGCGTCCTGGTCTCACTGGCCTCCCGCAAACCCAACCCCGCGCTTGAGGCCGATTGAAGCGGGGCGCCGTCCGGCGCTACACTGCCACCATACTAGTCAGCCCAGAAAGGAAGCAGGCGATGATCACCACCGACAACAAGGACAGCCGCATCAACGTGACTGTCTTTGGCGAATTCACCCTGGCCGACTACAAGGAATTCGAAGAGCTCGTCAATTACAAGGTACAGTTCGAAGGCCCGGTCAGCCTGTTCTTCGACCTGCGCGAGATGACCGGCTTCACAGTAGACATGGCCCTCGAGGAGATCCGCTTTGCCCGTGCGCATGCGAACGACTTCGCACGCATTGCGATCGTCACCGACGACCAGTGGGTGACTTGGAGCGCCTGGCTGTCACAGATCTTCGTCAATGCCGACGTACGCGTCTTTGAAGACGCCGACGATGCCGAAGCCTGGATCAGCGGCATTCCGTCGCCGGTCGCCGACTGAGGATGCCTGGGGACATCGCCACCGTGCTACCGCTTTTCACGACGCTCATCACGGCGCAGGAACTGGCTGAGTCGGCTACGCCTGCATGGCGCATCTTCGATTGCCGTTTCGATCTACGCAACCCGGCCTTCGGACGACAAGCCTACGCCGACGGACACCTGCCGAACGCCCTCTTCCTCGACCTGGAAGAGGATCTGTCGGGCCCCTGCACCGGACACAATGGGCGCCATCCGCTGCCCGATCCGCAACTACTGGCCGACAAACTGGGCGCGCTCGGGGTTTCCAGCAACACGCAGGTCGTCGCCTACGACGACGTCGGCGGTATGTTCGCCGCTCGCCTTTGGTGGCTGCTGCGTTGGCTGGGCCATGATCGTGTCGCCGTGCTGAATGGGGGCCTGCAAGCCTGGACCGGGGGATGCCACCCACTCACCACCGTGCAGCCCGCCGTGGGGGAAGCACAAGCATTCCCCCTGAAGCGGCAGGACGCCATGAAGGTGGACGCTGACTACGTGCTCAGCCACCTGCACAGCCCGGAAATGCTGCTGATCGACGCCCGCGCGCCAGACCGCTTCCGCGGCGAGAACGAAACCCTCGACCCGGTCGGCGGGCACATCCCCGGCGCCCTCAACCGCTTCTTCAAGGACAACCTCAACGCCGACGGCTGTTTCAAGCAACTGTCTGAACTCCAGGAGGAGTTCGGCGCGTTGATCAAGGGTGGCGACGCCCACAACGTGGTGCTCCAATGCGGCTCAGGCGTCACAGCCTGTCACAACCTACTCGCCATGGAGGCTGTCGGCCTTGACGGCGCCAAGCTGTACGCCGGCTCCTGGAGCGAATGGTGCTCCGATCCGGCACGGCCGGTGGCAAGCGGTCCTGCCTGATCACGACGCCGGATCGGCTCGTCCCGGTTAAAATCATGGTTTTGCCTCCCGGCTGCACATCATGACCCAGGACGAACTCAAGCAACAGGCCGCGCTTCGCGCACTCGACTACGTTATCGAAGGCGAGGTGGTCGGCGTCGGCACGGGCTCGACGGCCAACTTCTTCATCGACGGCCTGGCCGCCCTGAAGGATCGCATCGCTGGCGCCGTGCCCTCCTCCGAGGCTTCGGCCCGCCGCCTGGCCGCCCACGGCATCCGCCTGCTCGACCTGAACGACGTCACCACCCTGCCGGTCTACATCGACGGCGCCGACGAAATCGACCACTCCCTCGCCATGATCAAGGGCGGTGGCGGCGCCCAGACCCGTGAGAAGATCGTCGCTGCCGTTGCCGGCAAGTTCATCTGCATCTGCGACGCCACCAAGCGCGTCGCCCAGCTCGGACGCTTCCCCCTGCCGGTTGAGGTCATCCCGATGGCCCGCGCCCAGGTCGCGCGCGAGCTCACCCGCCTCGGCGGCCGGCCGGCCCTCCGGGAAGGCTTCGTCACTGATAACGGCAACTTGATCCTCGACGTGCATGGTCTCGCCATCAGCGACCCGGTCGCCCTCGAGACCACCATCGACGGCATCGTCGGTGTCGTAACCAGCGGTCTTTTTGCCAAGCGCGGTGCCGACGTCCTGCTCCTGGCCACCGCCGAAGGCGTTCAAACCTTCGAACGGGCCTGACTGACACAAAAGAATCATATTTCCCTGTTAGCCTTCGGCAGTTTTCATTGCCTTCACCCACAGGACTTTCCATGACCGAGCACACCTCCAAGAAGTTTGATTCCGAGCTGGAAGGAATCCGCAACCGGGTTCTCCAGATGGGAGGCATGGTCGAACTGCAGATCGTGAAGGCAATGGAAGGCCTTGCCGAAGGTGATTTGCTGCTGATCGACCAGGTCATCGAGAATGACAACCGGGTCAACATCCTGGAAATCGAACTCGACGAGGCCTGCAATCAGGTCATCGCCAAGCGCCAGCCGACAGCGGTGGACCTGCGCATGATCAGCACCGTACAGAAGACCATCACCGACCTGGAGCGCATTGGCGACGAGGCCAAGAAAATTGCCAAGACCGCCAAGCAGCTCCACACCGGCGGCGCCGCCTTCATGCCGCAGATCCGCCTCGGGCACATTGCCGACGCGGTAGTGGACATGCTGCGCACCTCCCTGGACGCCTACGCCCGCCTCGACACCATCGCCGCAGCCCAGGTGGTGCGCCAGGACAAGGAGGTGGATGCCGAATTCAAAGGCATCATGCGCCAGCTCATCACTTACATGATGGAAGACCCGCGCACCATCTCCCAGGCCATCGAACTGATGTTCGTCGCCAAGTCGGTGGAGCGCATTGGCGACCACGCCAAGAACATTGCCGAGTATGTGGTGTACATGGTCAAGGGGCGCGACGTCCGCCACACCAGTCTCGAAGAGATCGAGCGCGAAGCCACCCGCTAAGCGCTGACGCAGGATCCTTCGCGGGCCCGGGGCGCCATTGCCCGGGCCCGCGAGCCATTTGGCGGCTCGCAAGCGCTCGGAGCAAGGAACGGACTGCTAAAATCCGTGCACTTCCCGCTCGCGGATCAACCACCGACACCATGCCGCTCAAGTTCGAACTCCTGCAGGCCGACGACTATTCCCGCTATCTGCTGCGCGGAAAAACAGACATCCTCTACAACCTGCGAGGACTTCTGCACAAGCGTGCAATGGTGAGCGCCTTCATCGACGCCAGCGCCGACTCCTTCCTGACGGCCATTCTGGCGATCACCCCGGACGAGCGCCACCTGATCCTGGACTCGACGAACGACGAAGCCATCAACCGGCGGGTTGCCTCGGCGGAACAGCTCATCTGCGTCACCCAGCTCGACAAGGTCAAGATTCAGTTTGCCGCACGCCAGATCGAGCGCTTTCCATTCGAGGGGCATGAAGCCTTCCGGGTCCCCCTGCCGGACGTCCTGCTGCGCCTGCAACGACGCGAGTATTTCCGCCTGACAACACCGAGCCAGCAAGGTCTGTCGTGCCTCATTCCGGTCGGAGAGGCGGAAGGCGACAAGGTGGTCTCGATGGAGGCCAATGTGCTCGACATCAGTGGCGGCGGACTGGCGATCGTGATCCCGCCCAATGGCGTGCAGTTTGCCGCCGACATGGAGTTCCACGATTGTCGCCTGATGCTGCCGGAGACCGGTCCGATCGCAGCCTCCCTGCGCGTACGCAACGTGTTCCGCATCACCAACCGGGATGGCAGCGTCACCGTGCGTGCGGGCTGCGAATTCATCAACCTGGCCAGCAACATGGCGTCTACCATCCAGCGTTACATCCTGAAGGCTGAACGCGAGCGCAATGCCCGCGAACGACAGCACTTCTGATGGCATGAACGAACAAAAATATAGCCGGCATTGCCGGCTATATTTTTGTTCGTTCCGTGGAACCCTGAGGCTACACTGACATATTCATGATGTCCTGGTAGGCCGTGACCAGCTTGTTGCGAACCTGCACCATCTGCTGGAAGGACAGGTTGGCTTTTTGCAGATTGACCATGACGTCCTGCAGATTGACATTCGGGTCCCCCGAGGAAAACCCCTTGGCCATTTCCTGGGCTTGCATCTGGGCAGAACTCACCTGGTCGATTGCGCTCTGTAGAACCTGACCGAAATCCGTTTCACCAGCGGCACTCGGCGCCTGGGCAGGCTTCCCCGACGCCACTTGGGAAGTGGCGCGCAGCTCCGACAACATCTGATCGATTCCGCGGGTATCCATGGTTCGGCTCCTTTTTCTCCACTATAGCAGAGCAAAGCACGTGCCAAGCGGCAGGCATCGGTCTCAGTCGCTGAAAAGCCCTTCTTCCCGATACTGCTGCAGCTTGTAACGCAGAGTCCGCTCGGAGATCCCAAGCTGCGCCACAGCGCGCTTGCGCGACCCCCCGACGTCCTTGAGCACCTGCAGGATATGCTCTCTTTCCAGATCCTTCATGTTGGCGGGACGGGATGCTTCCTTGCCTGCCGGTGGCGGCAAAGCGGCACCATTTGCCGCCTCACCGGCAAACGCCGCCGGCGCAACGGGGGCCAGCGGCACCATGCGCAGGGGCTCGCCGTTCCAGTGGGGCAGGCACAAGCGAATGGTGTCCGCCGACACGGCCTCGCCGCCACTGAGGATCAAAGCCCGCTGCACGGTATTTTCCAGTTCCCGCACATTACCCGGCCAATGGTAGGTCACCAGCACCGACTCGGCTTCCGGCGACAAGCGGGCTGTACGCCTGAGACGCTCGCCATGCATCGCCGCAAAGTGCCGCGCCAGCGGGATGATGTCGCCGGGGCGCTCGCGCAGGGACGGAATCTGCAGCGGAAAAACGTTGAGCCGGTAGAACAGGTCTTCCCGGAAGCGCCCCGCTGCCACTTCCTTGGTCATGTCCCGGTTGGTCGTGGCCAGTACCCGGATGTCGAGGGGGATCGCCTTCTTGCCACCAACCCGCTCCACTTCCCGCTCCTGCAGCACCCGCAACAGCTTGGCCTGCAAGCCAAGGGGCATCTCGGATATCTCGTCGAGCAACAGCGTACCGCCCTCTGCCTGCTCGAACTTGCCGGCCTGGGAGGTCGCCGCCCCGGTGAAGGCGCCTTTCTCATGGCCAAACAGGGTCGCCTCCAGCAGGGAATCGGGAATGGCTGCGCAATTGATCGCCACGAAGGGACCATTGCGACGCGGCGAGTGTTCGTGGAGGTAACGGGCGAAGACCTCCTTGCCGGTTCCGGACTCACCGTTCAGCAAGACCGTTGCATCGGTTTCTGCCACCTTGTCGGCCAGCGCGAGGAGATTGCGGGTGTGCGGGTCGGCCGCCACCATCCCCTCTTCCTGGGGCGTGCGCGCATAGCGCTGCACATGCTCCAGCAAAACCTTCGGCTCGAAGGGCTTCATCAGGAAATCGCAAGCACCGCCGCGCATCGCGTCGACGGCCTTCTCCACGTCACCAAAAGCCGTCATCAGCAACACAGGCAACTGCGGGACGCGCTGGCGCAACTCGGCAAGCAGCTGCAGGCCATCCATCGGCTGCATTTTCAGGTCTGACAAGACCAGGTTGAAGGCCTGCCGCTCCACCTCGACCATCGCCGCCGGCCCGTCACCCACACCGGTGACGTTGTGACCGGCCACTTCCAGCGTCAAGCATACCGCGTCGCGCAGAGGCGCATCATCTTCGACAACCAGGATGTTCAGCGTATCGGGCATCGGACTTCTCTCAAAAACTGGGGGTGCAACAGGGCGTCAGCCGCCCGTGGCGAGGGTCAGGGTGAAGGTGGTGCCACGGCCGGGCTCGGACTGGATGCCGATGTCCCCGCCATGGGCACGGGCCACCCCCCGTGCGATCGCCAGACCCAATCCCGTACCATCGGGTCGCGTTGTAAAAAACGGCTCAAAAAGCCTCGACTGAAGGGCCGGATCGATGCCCTTGCCGGTATCGGTCACGCTGAAGCGCACCAGCCCATCGTCGAGTGCCGCGTCGAAACGGATGCTGCCGCCAGCATCGGTAGCCTGCACGGCGTTCTCCAGCAGATTAGTCAGCGCCCCTGTGATGGCCTTGCGGTCACCCACCACCTGCGATACGCCACAGTTACAGTCCGGCTCAAAAGCCAGCCCTTTGGCACGGGCCACCGGCTCCAGCGTCTGCGCCAACTCGGCCACCAGTTCGCAGATGGCGAAGGGCTCGCGTCCCAGCGCCTCACCGCGCGCAAACAGCAGCATGTCGCGGATCAGCTTTTCCAGATGCCGCAGACGCTCGATGGCCCGGTTGCCGATCCGTTCCCGGTCGGCCGGCCCCATCTCCTGCTGGACCAAGGTCGCCGTGTAAAGCAAGGCAGCGGACAGCGGCGTGCGCAGCTGGTGGGCCAACCCGGCAACCATCTCACCCATCGCAGCCAGGCGTTCCTGGCGTTCAGCCGTCAAGCGCATGCGATGGGCCTCGGTCACGTCGGTCAGCAGCACAATGTGGCCGTCGCCGGACTCCAGCGGTGCATCAACACGGGTGACCCGCAGGGTGTCGCCACCGCTGACCAGCTGCCACTCGCCCGGCGTCTCGGTGGCCTGCAGGTGAGTCGCACAGAACGCCTCCCAGGGCACGCCGGCCAGCGAGGTCGCAAACATCGCCTTGACTGCCCGGTTGGCCTGCATGACCCGCCCTTCCCGGTCGAGGACCACAACCCCGGCCGGCAACGCGCCCATCAGCACGCTCAGGCGCTCGGTCAGTTGGCCGACCTGGGTCTGCAGGCCGGCATAGGCACCGGTCAGCGCCTCCGAGGCCTCGCTGAACTGGCGAAAGGCTTCGGCCAGCTGACGGGCGTCGAGACGGTCATCGGTGGCAGGCAAGGTCATGGGTAATCCGGGACGTTATTCACCGCCTCGCAGCTTAGGCCTGCCCAGCGTACGACAAGGCGGCAAATAAGCGGCAAAAAACGCCGCTTATCGCCGCCTTGAAACGGGCTAGCTGAAGGACAATGCGAGCATCCGATAAGAGGAAGTGTGTCCATGGCAGCAGAAGACGCCGCCGCTGCTCCCGTTCCGCCGCCCGCTTCGCCGCTGGCCCAGGTACTGGAAAACATCCGCAATCTGTCCCAGCGCCAGAAGATCGCCGCCGGCGCCGCGCTGGCGTTCGGCATTGCGTTGATCGTCGGCGTGCTGCTGTGGAGCCGGCAGCCGGAGTATTCCGTGCTGTTCTCCAACCTGGCCGAAAAGGACGGCGGCGCCGTCGTGACCAGCCTCCAGCAACAAAACATCCCTTACAAGTTCTCCGACAACGGCAACGCCATCCTCGTCCCGGCCACCCAGGTCCATGACCTGCGCCTGCGCCTCGCCGCCCAGGGCATCCCCAAGGGCGGCCTGGTGGGCTTCGAGCTGATGGAGAACCAGAAGCTGGGGCTGTCCCAGTTCCACGAGCAGATCAATTACCAGCGCGCCCTCGAAGGGGAGCTGTCGCGCACCATCTCGTCCATCGCCAGCGTCGCCGGTGCCCGCGTGCACCTCGCGATCCCGAAGCAGACCGCCTTCCTGCGCGACGAGCAGAAGCCCACCGCCTCGGTGATGGTCAACCTGCACACCGGCCGTGCCCTCGATCCATCCCAGATCGCCGGCATCGTGCACCTGATCGCCTCCAGCGTACCCAACCTGACCAACGACAACGTCAGCGTCATCGACCAGGACGGCAACCTGCTCACCAAGAAGCCCGATCCCTTGCGCGGCAATCTCGACGCCAGCCAGCTCAAGTACACCCACGAGCTCGAGGAAGGCTACATCGAGCGGGTGAACTCGATCCTCACCCCGCTGTACGGCAAGGGCAACTTCCGGGCCCAGGTGTCCGCCGACGTGGACTTCAACCAGACCGAGCAGACCGCCGAGACCTATCGCCCCAACCCATCGCCGGAACAGGCCATCCGCAGCCAGCAGAGCAACGAGAGCCAGACCCGTGATCAGGGACCTCAGGGTGTGCCGGGGGCGCTGACCAACCAGCCGCCGGTTCCTGCCACCGCGCCGGTCACCACCCCGGCGGTGCCGCCAACCACGGCCAGCGGCCAGGCTCCACTTACTTCCACCAAGAGCGCCACGATCAACTATGAAGTGGACAAGACCATCCAGCACACGCGCAAGGCGATGGGCCAGATCAAGCGCCTGTCGGTGGCGGTGGTGGTCAACAACAAGGAAGAAAAGGACAAGAACGGCAACGTTAAGTCAGTACCGATCCCGGAAGAAGAGCGCCAGCGGATCGAGAACCTGGTGCGCGAAGCCGTTGGCTACAGCAAGGACCGGGGTGACACCATCAGCGTGGCGAGCAGCGCTTTCGTCGTTTCCGACAAGGACATGCTGGAGACGCCGTTCTGGAAGGATCCGGACAACGTCGCCCTGTTCAAGGAACTGGCCAAGTACCTGGTCATTGCTGGCGTGATCGCCTTTGTGGCCTTCGGCGTCATCCGCCCGTTGATGAAACAGGTTCTGCCTCAACCGGAAGTCAAGGAAGAGGAAGAAAACGAAGGCGCCGCCGCCCGCACCGGGGAAGAAGGCGAAGAGGGTGAGGAAGGCGAGGAAGGTGAGGAAGGCGCTCAAGTCGCCCTGTCGCCGGAGGCGGCCGCACGCCTCGCCTACGACGAGAAACTCGCCAAGGCACTGGCCCTCGCCAAGGAAAATCCGCGAATGGTGGCGAATCTGATCAAGGAATGGATGGGAGCCAATGAGCAGCAACGATGAAGGGCTCGAAAAGGGCGCACTGCTTCTCTTGACCCTGGGTGCCGACGAAGCGGCCGAAGTGCTCAAGCAGCTCGGCCCCCGGGAAGTGCAAAAGCTCGGCGCCTCCATGGCCTCCATGCCGGCCCAGCCACGCGAACGGGTCGAGGGCATCCTCGACGAGCTGATCTCCTACGCGGAGAAGGGTTCGCCGATCGAGGCCGACCACGAGCACATCAAGGAAATGCTCACCAAGGCCCTCGGCGACGAGCGCGCCACCCACCTGATCAGCCGCGTGCTGCAGGGCTCCGACACTGCCGGCATCGAGAGCCTGAAGTGGATGGACGCGGCCACCGCCGCCGACCTGATCAAGAACGAACACCCGCAGATCATCGCCACGATCCTGGTGCACCTTGAGTTCGACCAGGCCGGGGACATCCTCAAGCACTTCACCGACCGCCTGCGCAACGACGTACTGCTGCGGATCGCCACCCTCGACGGTGTCCAGCCGATCGCCCTGAAGGAGCTCAACGATGCACTGACCCGCATGCTCTCCGGTGCGACGGTCAAGAAAACCGCCATGGGCGGCGTTCGCCACGCGGCCGAGATCCTCAACTTCGTCGGTTCGGCGGCCGAAACCGCCATCCTCGACAACGTGCGCGAGTACGACCCGGACCTGGCCCAGAAGATCCTCGACGAGATGTTCGTCTTCGAGAACCTGCTCGATCTGGACGACCGTGGCATCCAGACCCTGCTGCGGGAAGTCCAGAGCGACTCCTTGGTGGTCGCCCTGAAGGGCGCCCCGCCCGAACTGCGCGAAAAGATTTTCAAGAACATGTCCCAGCGGGCCGCCGAAATGCTGCGCGAAGATCTGGATTCCCGCGGGCCGGTGCGCCTGTCGGAGGTCGAGGCCGAGCAGAAGGAAATCCTCAAGACCGCCCGCCGCCTGGCGGAAGAAGGCCAGATCGCGCTGTCCAGCGGTGGAGGCGACGATGCCTTCGTATAATCCCGGGGTCCGCTCATGAGCATGGACCGCCACCAGGCCGTCGGCATCTACCGGCGCTGGACACCACCCTCCTTCGACGCCCCAGAGGCGCCGCCGGCCCCGCCCGAGCCGGCCCCGCCCCCCCCGGAAGTGGAGCCGGTCCTTGACGCCGCCCCGCTTGAACCGCCAGAGATGGACCTGGCGCCGGAGCCCGAGCCTGCTCTCGAAATGGCCGCGGACGAACCCCTGGACGACTCCCCCGTCTTCCAGCTCCCCACCGCCGAGGACATCGAACGCATCCACGAAGAGGCGCGTAAGGAAGGCTACGCCGCCGGCTACGAGGAAGGCACCGCCCGCGGGCGCTTGGAAGCCATGCATTTCCATAGCATGGTCGAAGGACTGGAAACGTCCCTGACCTCTCTCGACAAGGAAGTCGCCGAGGAAATCCTCGCGATGGCAACCGAGCTCGCCCGCCAGATGGTGCGTCACGCCATCGCCACTCACCCGGACGTGATCACCGACCTGCTGCGCGAAGCCCTCGGGCAAATGCCCCAGACCCATGCCCAGATCCACCTCAACCCGGAGGACATGGCGATGGCACGGGACTACCTCGGCGAGCACATGGCCCATGCCGGGCACCGCCTGGTCGAAGATGTGAGCATCAGCCGTGGTGGCGTGCGCATCGAAGCGGCTGGCAGCCAGATCGACGCCACCGTGCAGACCCGCTGGCGTCGCATCATGGACAGTCTCGGCCGTCACATCCCCTGGGAGGGGGAGGCGCCCTGATGAACCACGGCACCGAAACCTGGCGTACCTTCCTGGGTGACGCGCGCAAGCTCATCGGCGCGACGCCCCCTTATCAGGTGGCCGGCCGCCTGACCCGCATCAACGGCCTGGTCATGGAGGCCTCCGGCCTCAAGTTGCCCCTCGGCTCGGGCTGCCGGATCGTCATCCCTGGCGGCAGTTCGGTTGAGGCGGAGGTCGTCGGTTTCAACGGCGAAAAGATCTTCCTGATGCCGACCGACGATGTCTTCGGCCTGTCGCCGGGCGCCCAGGTATTCCCGATCGAGCCGACCCAGCCCCCTCTGATCGCCGGCGAGCGCATCGAGCCGCGCCGCCGCGCCTCCGACCGCGCCAAGCACCTGCCGATGGGCGACGAACTCCTCGGCCGTGTCGTCGATGGCGCCGGCCGGCCGCTGGACGGCCTCGGCCCGCTAAACACCCGCCATTCCCGCTCCCTCCAATCCCGCCCGATCAATCCCCTACAGCGCGCGCCGATCAGCCAGTCCCTGGACGTCGGCATCCGCGCCATCAACGGCCTGCTGACCGTCGGCCGCGGCCAGCGGATGGGCCTGTTCGCCGGCTCCGGCGTCGGCAAGTCGGTGCTGATCGGCATGATGGCGCGCTTCACCGCCGCCGACGTGATCGTCGTCGGCCTGATCGGCGAGCGGGGCCGAGAAGTTAAGGAATTCATCGAGCACAACCTCGGTGCCGACGGCCTGGCCCGCTCTGCCGTCATTGCCGCCCCAGCCGACTGCAGCCCACTGATGCGCCTGCAGGGCGCCTCCTACGCAACCGCCGTGGCTGAATTCTTCCGTGACCAGGGCAAACAAGTGCTGCTGATCATGGACTCCCTGACCCGCTACGCCATGGCCCAGCGCGAGATCGCACTGGCGATCGGCGAACCGCCGGTGACCCGCGGCTACCCCCCGTCGGTTTTCGCGCGCCTGCCGGCCCTCGTCGAACGGGCTGGCAACGGCCCGGACGGCGGCGGCTCGATCACCGCCTTCTACACGGTGCTGGCGGAAGGCGATGACCAACAGGATCCGATCGCCGACTCGGCCCGGGCCATCCTCGACGGTCACATCGTGCTGTCGCGCAACCTTGCCGACCAGGGCCATTACCCGGCCATCGACATCGAGCAATCGATCTCGCGGGCCATGCACAACCTGGTCAAGAGCCAGCATTTCGACGTCGTGCGTCGCTTCAAGCAACTGTTCTCCCGCTACCAGCGCTCCCGCGACCTGATCGCCGTCGGCGCCTACCAGTCCGGCGCAGACCCGATCCTCGATCAGGCGGTGGCCATGTACCCCCGCCTGGAAGCCTTCCTGCAGCAACGCATCGATGAGTGCGAACCCTACGACTCGGCGGTCGAGAAGCTCTACACACTCTTCGGCGCAACGCCGTAACAGGGCGGCGGACGCGAGGCGATGCTTCGCCCCCGTAAAGATTCCGACCCACGGTCCGATAACGCAGAAAGCATCTGAAAATGCCCGAGCCTTTCCCGCTTCAGCCCTTGCTGGACTTGGCCACCAACCGGATGGACGAGGCTGCACGCAAGCTGGGCGAACTGATCGCCAGCGAACGGGCCGTCGAGGAGAAACTCGCCCTGCTGGTGGACTACCGCAAGGAATACCAGGCACGCTTCGTGGAGGCCGCACGCAATGGCATCGGCCCGGACGCCTGGCGCAACTACAGTGCCTTCCTCCTCAAACTCGACGATGCGATCTCCGTCCAGCAGCGAGTGGTGGACGACTCCCGGCGGCGCGTCGAACTGGGGCAGCAAGCCTGGGTGGACCAGCGCAACAAGGTCAAGGCCTTCGACACCCTGTCCCAGCGCCACCAGAGCCAGCAGGCCCGCAAGGAAGCCCGGCAGGAACAGAAGCTCACCGATGAACATGCCGCCAAGCAGTTCCGTGACCGGGGCCAGGACGACTAAGATCCGCCCGGCCGGCCTCTGGCATGGCGTTTGCTGGGAACCGGTGTCTGCATCCTTTTCGGGAATACAATCATGTCCGGACCGGCTTTGAACCCTCTCGCGAACATTGCCACTGCGGCCAAGAGCACCGACGTATCGCGGAGCGACAGCGCCCTGACGTCCTCGACTGACGCCGCCGACTCCGGCTTCGCCCGCGAACTGCAGCGCCAGATCGATCGAGACACCAAGCCGGCCAGCAACACCGGCTCCGCATCCCCCACCAAGGCCGACAACAGCACGCCCCCTGCAACCGGCAAGACAGCCGGCGAGGCACAGGACGCCAGGGAAAAAGCCCCCGAGGATGCGCAGGCCGCGGACGTGGCTACACTGCTGGGCAGCCTGCTGGTCCAGAACGGCGCCGGCGGCCAGCCTGGCGATAATACAGCCACCACCGAAGACACCACGCAGGCCACCTCGCTCCCCTCCGACACAGCGCTCGCCGCCCTGGTCGCGGCCAACGAACGCCCGCTGCAAGCCCCCCCGACGGTCACGCTGGCCGGCCAGGCCTCCGACGCCGCCGGTGACAGCCGGAAAGGCCCCACCGTCACACTGTCAGGGGCTACCTCGGATACGCTTGCCGGCGGGCTGGACAGCGGTGCCGGCAAGCGCTGGTTCGCCAACGCGGACCAGCCTGCCGGCGCTGCGGCAGGCCACGATGCGTCAGCCATCGCGGCACCTGCGGACACCGCTGCGGCAAGAATTGCCGCCACGAGCGAAACTGCCGGCAAAAACCCGGAGCTCACAGCGGAATCCACGCCCGTCAACAACTTCGCCGGCATCCATGCCGCGGCCCTGGCCCATCTACGCGGCGAGGCGACACCCCAGGCTCCGTCACCCGTCCCCCTCCACGTGGCCACCCCGGCAGGCAGCCCCGGCTGGCCCGAAGAAGTGGGCAGTCGCGTCAGCTGGATGGTCGGCCACGACGAAAGCCACGCACAACTCACCCTTACCCCGCCGCAACTGGGCAAAATCGAGGTGTCGATTACTGTCAGCGGCGACCAGACCAGTGCACAATTCGTGGCCGCGACCCCGGCGGCCCGGGAACTCATCGAACAGAGCCTTCCGCGCCTGCGCGAAGTGCTCGAACAAAGCGGGATCAACCTCGGTCAGACCGACGTCGGCACTTCGAGCCAGTCGAACAACTCCGGCGACGAACAGCGCCGCAACGGCTGGGGCGCCCCGCGCAACAACGATGACGGGACGGCCCCCCGGAGCATCTCCCCGCAGTGGAGCCGGCGCGGGGACGGACTGGTAGACACGTTTGCCTGAAACACGGTAAATGGAGGGCGATCACGCCCCTATTTACGGCTTGGCAGGTGGACGTGATGGATAACAATGCAATGAAATAAGGAGCGATCCAGCATGTCGAAAGCACCGGCCAAGGCGGAAGCCGCCGAAGGCGAAGTGCCTGCCAAAGGCGGCAAGAAGAAACTCATCGTCATTATCGCGGCGGTGCTGATCCTGGCGATCGCCGGCGGTGGAGCCTTCCTGCTGCTGGGCAAGAAGAAGCACGCCGAGGGCGAAGAAGGCGAGGAGGAAACCGCGCACGAGCCGCCGAAGGTCAAGGTCGACCCGGCTCACCCGCCGGTCTTCGTCCCGCTGGAGCAGTTCACGGTCAATCTGGCACCGGAAGAAGGGGAGCACTTCCTGCAGTCGACGATGGTGCTGCGGGTCGCGGATGCCAAGATCGGTGACTCCCTGAAGCTCTACATGCCGGAACTGAAACACCGCATCATCATGCTGCTGTCTTCCAAGAAGCCCTCCGAGCTGGCCACGGCGGAAGGCCGGGAACAGCTTGCGGACGAGGTCAAGGACGAGGCCAACGACGTACTCGGCTATGCGCCCAACCCCAAAAAGAAGAACAAGCGCAACCGTCCCGAGGACGATGGCCCGGTACTGGCCGTCCTGTTCAACCAGTTCATCGTGCAGTAACGGGGTTTCATCATGGCCCAGGATTTTCTCTCCCAGGAAGAAGTTGACGCCCTGCTGAAGGGCGTCACGGGGGAGAGCGAGGAAACCGACGTCGCCGAGGAGCACGGCAGCGGAGTACGCGATTACAACCTCGCGACCCAGGAGCGCATCGTCCGCGGGCGCATGCCCACGATGGAGCTCATCAACGAGCGTTTCGCTCGTTATCTCCGGGTGGGCCTGTTCACGTACATGCACCGCAACGTCGAGGTGTCGGTCGGACCGATCAAGGTCCAGAAGTTCAGCGAGTTCGTGCGCAACCTGGTGGTGCCGACCAACCTCAACCTCTTCATCGCCAAACCCCTGCGCGGCACGGGACTGATCGTCCTCGATCCGAACCTGGTCTTCCTGGTGGTGGACAACCTGTTCGGTGGCGACGGGCGCTTCCACACCCGCGTCGAAGGGCGCGACTTCACGCCGACCGAACAGCGGATCATCCAGGGCCTGCTGAAGGTCGCCTTCAGCGAGTACGAGAAAGCCTGGCTGCCGGTCCGGAAACTGGAATTCGAGTACGTCCGCTCGGAAATGAATCCCCAGTTCGCGAACATCGCGACCCCCAGCGAAATCGTTGTGGCCGCATCGTTTACACTGGAATTCGGCGGCTCCCAGGCGGAAATGCATTTCTGCTTCCCGTATTCGATGCTGGAGCCGATCCGTGAGACGCTCTACTCGACGATGCAGAGCGACCACATCACCCAAGACAACCGCTGGGTCAGCATGATGGGCAAGCAGCTACAGAGTGCCGAAGTCACGCTGACGGCACGCCTTGGCTCGGCCCGGGTGACCCTTGGCGACATCGTCAACATGAAACCAGGCGACGTCATTCCACTGACGATTCCGCCCCTCATCCAGGCCGAGGTGGATGGCATTCCGTTCATGGAATGCCACTATGGCGTGCAGCGCGGCCAATACGCCCTCAAGGTGGAGCGTTTCCTGGCGCAGGAAGAAGAAGTAGCCCCCAAGGGCTAGGAGCACGAGATGTCAGAAACAGACACACCAGACGACGACAACCAGATCAGTGACGACGATTGGGCGGCTGCCATGCAGGAGCAGGCCGCCGCGGAAGGCCTGACCGACCCGGCCCACCCCGGCCTGGCC
The DNA here is from genome assembly GCF_041914405.1 of Zoogloea sp. Lineage (NCBI taxonomy): Bacteria > Pseudomonadati > Pseudomonadota > Betaproteobacteria > Rhodocyclales > Zoogloeaceae > Zoogloea > Zoogloea sp. The sequence goes on along the minus strand of NZ_JAYSDK010000025.1, from coordinate 12,523 downwards.
GAAGAGTCCCCCTACCAGGCCAAGCCGGCCAGCCAGCTATTCCCTGACTTCGGGCAGGCGGGCACCAAGGCGGGCTCCATCAACGACTACGACATGATCCTGGACATCCCGGTGCAACTCACCGTGGAACTGGGGCGCACCAAGATCGCGATCCGCAACCTGCTTCAGCTCGCCCACGGCTCGGTGGTGGAACTCGACGGACTGGCCGGCGAACCGATGGACGTGCTCGTCAATGGCACGCTGATCGCCCAGGGTGAAGTGGTCGTGGTGAACGACAAGTTCGGCATCCGTCTGACCGACATCATCACGCCCGCGGAACGGATCCGCAAACTGCGCAACTGATCAGGCAAACGCACACAACAATACCGGCCCCCGCGGCCGGTATTTTTTCATTCAGCCCCCACAAGCAACACTCAAGGCATCGCCGCATCCCCGTGCAGACGGGACAGCACGGAGCGCACCGGTCGCCGGTCCGGCGCATTGGCCCGGTGGAGCAGCCAGCGTTCGCCCAGGATCTGCAGCGCCCGCTGACGCTTGGCTTCATAACCCACGGAAGGCTCGACCGCCTCCGCTTTTCCTTCAGACGCGCCAGCCTTTGGCTGGATGTCACGATGCCAGAGCAGCATGATCACACCTCCAGGACGTGTTATGCGTTGTTTGAGTGTAGGGATAGCATGCGGTTCTGAGGCATGAACTGAAAAGCATGAAAAAATACCGTTTTGGGCGCTTAATCCAGCCTTCACTTCGAAGCCGCCCCGACTAATCTCGTCTATTAGACTCCCATCGTGCATCAACCCACCATGCGCCCCACCCCGCTCGCCATTGGCCTGCTGGCTCCGAGCACGCTTGCCCTGGCCGCCGACGGCACCCTCGACGTCGCCGGCAGTGTCCTCCAGATGTTCCTGGGGCTAGCACTGATCCTCGGGCTGCTCTATGCCACGCTGCTCTTTCTGAAGCGCTTCGGCGCCGGTGCGGGCGGTGGCGCCAACCTGCTGAAGGTCCGTGGTGCCGCCCCGGTCGGCCCGCGGGAACGGGTCGTACTGGTGGAAGTGGCGGGCAAGGTGCTCGTCCTCGGTGTCGCCCCGGGGCGGATAACCCAGCTGCACACTCTCGATGCAGCCGAACTGCCCCCGGCTACGAACGAGACGACACGGCTCCCCGGCGGCAAGGATTTTCAGACCTGGCTGAAGCAGACCCTGGAGCGCCGGCCATGATGCGCCTGCTTACATTGATGCGCCGCCTCGCGCCCCTATGCCTTCTTGCGCCCCTGCCGGTCCTGGCCCAGGCCATGCCTGCCGTCACCAGCACGCCGGCGGGCGGTGGCGGCACCCAGTACAGCCTGTCGATCCAGACCCTGCTGCTGCTCACATCCCTGAGCTTCCTGCCGGCCATGGTGCTGATGATGACCTGCTTCACACGCATCATCATCGTCATGTCCCTGCTGCGCCACGCCCTCGGCACCCAGACCTCGCCGCCTAACCAGGTGATGATCGGCCTGTCCCTGTTCCTGACGTTCTTCATCATGTCGCCGGTGGCCGACAAGGTCTACACCGATGCCTGGGTACCGCTGTCGGAAAACCGCATCACCTTCAATGAAGCCCTCGACCGCGCCACGGTGCCGGTCAAGAGTTTCATGCTCAAGCAGATCCGCGAGCCGGACCTGAACCTGTTTGCCAAGCTGGCCAAGACCCCCCGCGTCGAGAAGGCGGACGATCTGCCGATGCGCGTGGTAATTCCGGCCTTCGTCACCTCCGAACTGAAGACCGCCTTCCAGATCGGCTTCATCGTCTTCATCCCCTTCCTGATCATCGACATGGTGGTCGCCTCGGTGCTGATGTCGATGGGTATGATGATGATGAGCCCGGCCACCGTCGCCCTACCCTTCAAGATCATGCTTTTCGTGCTGGTGGACGGCTGGGATCTGCTGATCGGCTCCTTGGTACGTAGTTTCGGCTGAGCGAGGACTCCACCATGACCCCCACCACAGTCATCGACCTGGGTCGGCAGGCCCTCGAGCTCACCCTGCTGGTATCGGCTCCACTGTTCATCGCCGCCCTCGTCACCGGCCTGATCGTGTCGATCTTCCAGGCTGCCACACAGATCAACGAACAGACCCTGTCCTTCGTACCCAAGCTGATCGCCACCTTCATCACCCTGGTGCTGGCGGGTCCGTGGATGATCACGATGATGACGGACTTCATCCGCCGCCTGTTCGACAGCATTCCCACACTGATCGGCTAAATCCGCCGTCCCGCGATGCTGTCCCTCACCTCCGCCCAGCTCGACGCATGGCTGGCCATGCTGGCCTATCCCCTGGCACGCATCCTCGGGCTGGTCAGCACCGCACCGATTTTCGCTAACGACGGGATTCCGCGGCGGATGCGGCTGCTGGCCGGCCTGGCCATCGCCATCGGCCTGGCTCCGGCCCTGCCTGCCGTGCCCAGCGTTCCGCTAGGCTCGTGGGACGGTCTGCTGATCATCGGCCAGCAAAGCCTGATCGGCCTTGCGATGGGGCTGACAATGCGGATCGTGCTGGCGGCCCTCGAACTGATGGGGGAACTGGTCAGCCTGCAGATGGGCCTGTCCTTCGCAACATTCTTCGATCCGATGGCGGGCGGCCAGACCGCGGTCGTCGGCCAGTTCCTGACCCTGATGTCCTCGCTGATTTTTCTGGCCCTCAACGGCCACCTGCTGCTGGTAGACGCATTGGCGCGCAGCTTCGAATGGCTGCCCATCACCGCCGCCCCGGTGCGCGGCGACGGCTGGCTGTTGCTGGCCCGCTCCGGCGCCATCATCTTCGGCAGCGGCCTGCTGATGGCCCTACCCATCGTCACCGCACTGCTGATCACCAACATCGCCCTCGGCATCCTCACCAAGGCCGCCCCCCAACTCAACCTCTTCGCCATCGGCTTCCCGATCACCCTGACCGTGGGTCTCGGCATGCTCGTCATGACCCTGGAACGCATGGCGCCCCTGCTGCAACGCCTATACGACATGGGCTTCGAAAGCATGGCGCAAGTAGTGCGTGGCACACTGTGAAACCGACGACAGGCGAGAAATCAGCGATACTTAATTTCCCGGGGCATTGACCGATATCCCCTCTTGTACGCGCCACGCTTCACAAAGCAGCGCACCTGCGGAGCCCCCATGGCCATAGTCATCGTCGACGACACCCCTATCAACCTGACCCTGATCCAAGCCCTGGTACGCAAACTCACACCGGCCGGCACGGAAATCCACGCCTTCATCTCTCCAGTAGAAGGTCTGAAGTGGTGCGAGGACAATGAACCCGACCTGATCATCGTTGATTACATGATGCCCGACATCAACGGCATCGAATTCATCGAGACTGTCCGCCGGAGCCACCCTGCCGACGCAGTCCCCATCCTGATGGTGACGGCCGCCCACGAGAAGGAAATCCGCTACCAGAGCCTGACCGCGGGCGCCAACGACTTCCTGACCAAACCGATCGACCGCCACGAGTTCGACCCCCGCGTCCGGAGCATGCTGGCCCTGCGTGAAAGCCACAAGCGCATGCGCACCTGGAACGCCGACCTCATCGAGGCGGTCACGCGCAAGACGGCGGACATCATCGCCCGCGAACGCGAAACGGTTACCCGGCTGGCCCGCGCCGCCGAATACCGCGACCCGGAAACCGGCGCCCACATCCTGCGCATGGCCCACTACTCCGAACTGATCGCCCGCCAGCTGGGCCTCGACGATGAGTATTGCGAACGCATGCTCAGCGCGGCCCCCATGCACGACGTGGGCAAGGTTGGCACACCGGACAACATCCTGCTCAAGCCGGGCCGCCTCACCGATGAGGAGATGGCCATCATGCGCCTCCATGCGACCATCGGACACGACATCCTCAGCGGATCCAGCTCGCCAATGATCCAGCTCGCTGCCGAGATCGCCCTCAACCACCACGAGAAATTCGACGGCAGCGGCTATCCAGCCGGGCTGGCCGGAGAGGCGATTCCCCTGTCGGGACGCATTGTGGCAGTGGCCGACGTGTTCGACGCCCTCACCTCCGCCCGCCCCTACAAACAGGCCTGGGAGCTGGACCGGGCGGTCAGCTTCCTGAAGGACGGACGCGGTACTCACTTCGATCCGTCGTGCGTCGACGCCTTCCTTGAGCAATGGCCCGCCGTGCTGGCTATTCGTGAGCGCTACCAAGACCAGGAATGAGCGCACCGTTCCATAACCTGGCCTCCCGCCTCGGGCTGCGCTCCCTTGGCCAGCAGCTCACCTTCCTGTTCGCGGTCCTACTGACGCTGTCGATCGGCGCTTACTCCCTCTATATCGGCCTCGAACAGGCAGCCTACGTGGAGCGCCTCGAACGCCGCCACGCGGACGAGCTCGGCCAGCAGATGGCAACGGCCCTGGAGCCGCACCTGGCGACCGGCAACGCCCCCCAGGTTCTGTCCCACCTGCTCCAGCTCAAGACGTCCCCGAGCATCCGGCGCGTGACGGTCACGGACCGTCAGGGCGTCCCCATCGCCAGCGCCATCCGCAAGCACGAGCAGGCACCGCTGGAGGCCGAGGCCATTGACGCCACACCGCTGATGCCCCCGACTGACAACCGCCAGGCGACCACCCTGCCCGCCGACACCAGCGCCCAAACGCTGCTGTCCTGGTCGGGCATCGGCGAACATGCCCCGCTCGGCTGGCTGCGTGTCGAGATGAAACCGGTTGCCGCCAACGAGAGCTTCCAGCACATCATCGAGGACAGCGCCCTGGCCAGCCTGCTGACGCTGCTCACCGGCACGATAGCGATCCTGTATTTCCTGCGCCCGCCGCTGCGCAGCCTCGAGCGCGCCACCAATTTCGCCGAATCCCTCGAGAACAGCCAGGGAGCCGTGCTGGCCGAATCCAGCAGCATCAACGAGATCCGCAAGCTGGTGGACGCCCTCAACTGGACATCCATCCGCCTCTTCGACGGTCAGGCCGCCCTCAGCGCCAGCGAGTCCCGCAACCGGGCAATCACCCAAGCGGCCCTCGACTGCATCATCACGGTGGACAGCGAAGGGCGCATCATCGAGTTCAACCCGGCCGCCGAACGCACCTTCGGCATTCCACGCAGCGAGGTGCTGCACCAGTCCTACACCCGCCTGTTCTTCCCCGAACGCCTGCGCGACGCTCAAAGCGCCGAACTTGCCAAGCTGCTCGCCGACACCCGCCCAGAAGGCATCGGGCAACGCATCGATGGCATCGCAGTGCGCCAGAGCGGTGAAGAATTTCCGGTCGAGGTGGCCTTGGTTGCCGTGGAAAGCGACGGCCAGCGGCTCGTCACCGCCTACCTGCGGGACATCAGCGAGCGCAAGGCGGCCGAGGCCTACATGCGTGAGGCCAAGGAAGCAGCCGAAGCCAACAGCCGGTTGAAGGGCGACTTCCTGGCCAACATGAGCCACGAGATCCGCACCCCGATGAACGCGATTCTCGGCATGACCGACCTGGCCCTCGACACCGAACTGGACCAGGAGCAACGGGAATACCTGCTGCTGGTCAAGAGTTCCGCCAATGCGTTGCTGGGCATCATCAACGATATCCTCGACTTCTCGAAGATCGAGGCCGGCAAGCTGGATTTCGAGCACATCGACTTCAGCCTGCGCGACTGCATCGCCCTGGCGGTGCGCACGCTGCAGCAGAAGGCTGCCGAGAAGGACCTGCAACTCACCGCCCAGGTCTCGCCCGACGTACCGGACAATCTGGTCGGCGATCCCCATCGCCTGCGCCAGGTGCTCATCAACCTGCTCACCAACGGCATCAAGTTCACCTCGGTCGGCGGCGTGACGCTGATCGTTCAGCCTGGCCAGGTACCCAACATCGATGGCAAGGCCGCGATCCACTTCCGCGTGCAGGACACCGGCGTCGGCATTCCCGCCGAAAAACAGAGCCTGATCTTCGATGCCTTCTCCCAGGCCGACACCTCCACGACCCGCCGCTACGGCGGCACCGGACTGGGCCTGACGATCAGTGCCCAGCTGGTCCAGGCCATGGGTGGCCGCATCAAGGTGGAAAGCACGCCCGGCGAAGGCAGCACCTTTCACTTCACGGCCCATTTCGATCACGGCCAGCAACTCGCTCCGATCGACGAGGATGCACATCTGGACAATCTGCCGGTGCTCGTCGCGGTGGACAACCCGTCGGAGCGAGCCATGCTGGTAGAGCTCCTCAATCAGTGGCGGATGTCGCCACTGGCGCTGCCTGACGCGGCCAGCAGCCGCCGCCAGCTGGGCGATGCTTGCGCCGACGGACATCCGTTCCGCGTCGTCATCGTCAGCACCCAACTCCCCGATGCCGAGGGCTTCGAGCTAGTCCAGGAGATTCCGCGAGTCACCACGCCGCAACCGTGCATCATCATGCTGGCCGGCGAAGGCCGGCGCGGCGATGGGGCACGCTGCCGGGAACTGGGGGTCTCTGCCTACCTGCCGATGCCCGTGCAGGCATCTGATCTGCTCAACGCCATCCTGCTATCGGTCGAACCCATAGAGGCGGCAGAGCAGGAACGCTCGCTGATCACCCGCCATAGCCTGCGCGAACAGCGGCGGCAGTTGCGTATTCTGCTCGCCGAGGACAACATCGTGAACCAGACGCTCGCCCTGCGCCTGCTCGAGAAGCTCGGGCACCAGGTCGAAATCGCCAACAACGGGGCGGAAGCCGTCGAACTGCATGCCAGCGGACATTTCGACATCATCCTGATGGATGTCCAGATGCCCGTCATGGGCGGCGTCGAGGCCACCGCCAGGATTCGTGAGAGAGAGAGCGCCGGCATGCCCCGCACGCCAATCATTGCAATGACCGCCCACGCCATGAAAGGCGACCGGGAACGCTGCCTGGAGGCCGGCATGGACGGCTACCTGTCCAAGCCCGTCCACGCTCCCGACCTGGTCGAGGTGTTGATCAACAACGTCGGACACGACGAGCCGTCGCCGCCACCTGCGCCAGAATCGGCTCCAAGTGGAGCCCCGGTTTTCGACCGGGAAAAGGTCCTCGCCAACCTGGGCGATGATGAAGAGTTGCTGAACCAGCTGATCGAGATGTACAGCGAGGACGAGCCACGCATGCTGGCCAGCGTGGATGCTGCCGTCGCCGCCGGCGACGCGGAGTCGCTATACAGTTCGGCTCATGCGCTGAAGGGCGCGGTCTCCAATTTCTGCGCCGAGCGCGCCCAGGCCAAGGCCCAGCAACTGGAGCGAATGGGGCGCGAGAAACAACTGAACGATGCGCCCGCCGTCCTTGCCGAATTGCACGACGAGCTCATCGCCCTGCGGGAAGCCTTCGGTCTCCCGCCCCGGTAACAGGTTCAGGTCTTCGCCTGGATCAGTTCGACCTTGTAGCCGTCCGGATCCTCGACGAAGGCAATCACCGTGGTGCCGTGTTTCATCGGGCCGGCCTCGCGGACGACCTTTCCGCCGCGTGCCTTGATCGCCTCACAGGCGGCGTAGGCGTCGGGCACTTCCAGCGCGATGTGCCCGTAGGCCGTGCCCAGCTCGTAGGACTCGACGCCCCAGTTGTGGGTCAGTTCGAGAACCGCCCCTTCCGATTCCTCCTGATAGCCGACGAAGGCCAAGGTGAATTTGCCTTCAGGATAGTCATGCCGGCGCAGCAGGCGCATGCCGAGCACCTCGGTGTAAAAGGCAATGGAGCGGTCGAGATCGACGACGCGGAGCATGGTGTGCAAAAGGCGCATGGAGCTTTCCTCGGTTCAAATGTGTGGAAGGGAAGCCGCCACCTGGCGGAGCGCCTGGCGGGCGGCAAGGTGATCGGGATACAAAGACTCCACTACGGACCAGAAGCGCGGCGAGTGGTTCATCTCGACGAGGTGGGCCACCTCGTGAGCCACCACGTAGTCGATCAGGCCCAGCGGCAGATGGATCAGCCGCCAGTGCAGGCGGATGCCGCTGCGGCTGCTGCAACTGCCCCAGCGCGTACGCGCATTGGTCAGCCCAACGACCGGCACCGGACGCCCGAGACGCAGGCAGAACTCCTCTACCCGATTTGAAAATAGTTCCAACCCGCGCTGCTGCAAGCCGCGCAGCAGTAACTGGCGGGCATCGCCGCCGCTACGTAGGGCCAGCTCAAGAATTCGTTCGGAACCGGACTCATGCCACAAGACCCGGTTGTTACCCCGCCCGAGGCGGAGATGCCAAGTATCGCCGAGCAGCGGTAGGGTTGCCCCCTCCTCGGGAACAAAAGCGGGCCGCTGGCTGGCTGGCGGACGCTTGTGCAGCGTGTCCAGCACCCAGTCGGCGTGGCTGCGGATGAAGGCCTCCACATCCCGCAGCAAGACCCTCAGCGGGACGCCGACCGTCAGACCACGATCGTCGATACGCAGCCCGAGGGTCTTGCGCACGCTGCGCCGCAGCCGATAAACAACCCGCTGCCCGTTAAGGACAATTTCGCGGGTCTCGACAGCGGCAGAAGTCACGCCTGGGCCGGCTCCTTGCGGGAGTGGCCGCGATAGTGGTGCGGGAACAGACGGCGCATCTCGGCCTCGATCCACTTCTCGGCACGGGCATTGATCTCATCAGCAGTCAGGCCAGTGGTATCGATCACCGGCCCGACGCTCACAACGACCTCGCCCGGACGCTTGAAGAAGGCGTTGCGCGGCCAGAACTCGCCGGCATTGTGGGCCACCGGCACGACCGGCGTACCGGTCTGCGCGGCCAACCAGGAGCCACCGGCCTTGTAGCGCTTCTTGCTGCCCGGCGCAACGCGGGTGCCCTCCGGAAAGATCGTCACCCACAGACCGTCGGCCAGGCGCTCACGCCCCTGGGCTTCGACCTGGGCCAACGCATCCTTGCCGGCGGCCCGGTCGATGGCGATCATCGGCATCTGCGCAATACCCCAGCCAAAGAAGGGCACCTTGTGGATTTCCTTCTTCATCACGAAGACCATCGGCGGGAAGATGTCCTGCAGCATGATGGTTTCCCAGGCCGACATGTGCTTGGACACCACGATGGCCGGGCCCTTGGCCGGAATATTCTCGGCACCGATCAGGCGGTAGGGAATCCCCAGTACGTGCTTGATCACCCAGCCCATGATGCGTGGCCAGCCACGGATGATCTTGTGGCGGGTCTTCGGGCCGAAAGGAAAGGTGGCCATGGCAATCACCGCATACAACGGGGTGAAGACGCCCAGGGCCAGCATGAACAACAGATTGCGGATTAGAACCACGGAACGAACACCTTCAGGCGGTAAGCTGCGCGACGACGGCCGCCAGATCGGGGTGGATTTCGGTGCCCTCGGGCAGCGCCGGATCGGACTGGGTCTTGGCGCCCTTGCCGGTCAGCACCAGATAGGGCTTGCACCCCACCGCGACACCGGCCTGCAGGTCGCGCAGACTGTCGCCAACCACCGGCATACCGGTCAGGTCCACGTTGAAGCGCTCGGCGATCTGGATGAACATGCCCGGCTTGGGCTTGCGGCACTCACAGGTGGAATCCGCCGGGTGCGGGCAGAAGAAGATCGCGTCCAGCCGGCCGCCGACCTGGGACAAGGCCTTCGTCATCTTCTCGTTGATGGCATTGAGGGTGTCCATGTCGAAGAGGCCGCGCCCGACCCCCGACTGGTTGGAGGCCACCACCACCCGCCAGCCCGCCTCGTTGAGGCGGGCGATGGCTTCCAGGGAACCCGGGATCGGCTTCCACTCCTCGGGTGACTTGATGAACTGGTCGGAGTCGAAATTGATGACCCCGTCCCGGTCGAGCACGATCAGCTTCATGAACAGGCCTCAGGCGGACAGGCGGGAAATGTCGGCCACCTGGTTCATCAGGCCGGCCAGCTGGTTCAGCAGGGCCAGGCGGTTCTGACGCACCAGCGGCTCCTCGGCCATCACCATCACCTCGTCGAAGAAGCGGTCCACCGCTGCACGAAGGCCGGCAAGGACACGCAACGCGTCGGTGTAGGCCTCGTTCTGAAAGTGGGAGCGAGCCAGCGGCGCGACGTCGACGATGGCGTGGAACAGGGCCTTCTCGGCCTCTTCCACCAGCAGCGCCACGTCGGGCTCGCCGATCGGACCTTCGGCCTTCTTGAGGATGTTGACGATCCGCTTGTTGGCGGCAGCCAGCGCAGCCGCTTCGGGCAGCTGCTGGAAGGCCACGACGGCTTCGAGCTTCGGCACCACCAGGTCGATGCGGGTCGGCTTGAGGGCCAGCACCGCGTCCACCACATCCTGAGCGTGGCCGGCATCGCGCAGGGTGTTGCGCAGGCGCTCGAGGATGAAGTCGTACAGCGGGCCATCCACCTCGGCGGTCAGCACGCCGGGCTTGAAGGCTGCAGCGGACAGCTGGATCAGCTCGGCCAGGTCGAGGGGCAACGGCGCTTCCATCAGGATACGCAGCACGCCGAGGGCCGCACGGCGCAGGCCGAACGGGTCCCGATCGCCGGTCGGGATCTGGCCGATGCCGAAGAAGCCGATCAGCGCGTCCAGCTTGTCGGCCAATGCCAGGGCGCGGCCGATGTTGCTGTCGGGCAGCGCATCGCCGGCGAAACGCGGACGGTAGTGCTGCTCGATGGCCTCGGCGACCACCGGCGCGGCACCTTCAGCCAACGCGTAGTAGCGGCCCATGGTGCCCTGCAGCTCGGGGAACTCGCCAACCATGTCGGTCAGCAGGTCGGCCTTGGAGAGCAGCGCAGCGCTGTTGGCCTGGTTCTCGTCAGCGCCCAGCAGGCCGGCGATCTTGCGCGCCACGGCGGAGAGGCGCTCGACGCGCTCGCCGAGGGAACCCAGCTTGTTGTGATAGACCACCGAGCCGAGCTTGACGACACGCGGCGTGAGGCCGGCCTTGATGTCCTGCTCGAAGAAGAAGCGTGCATCGGACAGGCGCGGACGCACCACGCGCTGGTTGCCGGCGATGATGTTGGACGGATCGGCCAGCTCCATGTTGGACACGATCAGGAAGCGGTTGAGCAGCTTGCCGGCCTCGTCGAACAGCGGGAAATACTTCTGGTTGGCGCGCATCGTGAGGATCAGGCATTCCTGCGGCACGGCCAGGAACTCGGCCTCGAACTCGCCGACGTAAACCGTCGGGTGCTCGACCAGCGCAGTGACCTCGTCCAGCAGGTCGGCGTATTCGCCCAGCGTGGCATGCTGGCGGCCGGCTTCAGAGACGAGTTGCTTCTCGATGTTGGCGCGGCGCTCGGCAAAGTCGGGGATGATCTTGCCTTCGGCCAGCAGCGTCGGCTCGTAGGCGTCGGCAGTGGCGATCTCGATGTCACCCTTGCTCATGAAGCGGTGGCCGCGGGTCGTGCGGCCGGACTGGACGTCGAGCACCGAACCGGGCACCACGTTGGCGCCGTGCAGCAACGTGAGCTTGTGGGCGGGACGCACGAAGGTCGCATCGCCGTCGCCCCAGCGCATCACCTTGGGAATCGGCAGCTGCTTCAGCGCATCCTGCACGATACCGGCCAGCACGTCGGCCAGCTTGGCGCCAGCCACGGTCGAGGTATAGAACAGCGCTTCGGCCTTGCCATCCATGCGGCGCTCGAAGTTCGCCACGGCGGACAGCGGAATCCCCTTGGCTTCCAGCTTCTTGCTCAACGCAGGGGTCGGCTGACCGTCGGCGGAGAGCGCCACGGACACCGGCATGATCTTTTCGGTGACGTCCTGGGCGGCAGCCTCGGGCAGCACATGGGCAATGCTCACCGCCAGCCGGCGCGGCGTGGCGAACCAGCGGAAGGCGCCATCGGCGGCAGCAAGGCCGCGCGCGCGCAGGCCGGCGACGATGCCATTTGAGAAGGCCTGGCCAAGCTTGGGCAGGGCCTTGGGCGGGAGTTCTTCGGTCAGCAGTTCAACGAGCAGGGTCGCGCTGGTCATCACGCGGCCTCCTTCTTCAGCATCGGGAAGCCGAGGGCTTCACGGGAGTTGTAATAGGCCTGGGCCACTTCACGCGCCAACGCACGCACGCGGCCGATGTAGGCGGCGCGCTCGGTGACGGAGATCGCCCCGCGGGCATCGAGCAGGTTGAAGGTGTGGGAACACTTCATGACCATCTCGAAGGCCGGCAGCACCAGCGGCACGGCCAGCAGACGCTTGGCTTCGGACTCGTACTCGCCGAACAGGCGGAACAGCCATTCCACGTTGGAGTGCTCGAAGTTGTAGGTGGATTGCTCTACCTCGTTCTGGTGATAGACGTTGCCGTAGGTAACCGGCGTACCATCGGGGCCGATCGACCACACCAGGTCATAGACGTTCTCGACGCCCTGCAGATACATCGCCAGGCGCTCGAGGCCGTAGGTGATCTCGCCGAGCACCGGCTTGCAGGACAGGGAGCCGACTTCCTGGAAATAGGTGAACTGGGTGACTTCCATGCCATCCAGCCAGACTTCCCAGCCCAGGCCCCAAGCGCCAAGCGTGGGCGACTCCCAGTCGTCCTCGACGAAGCGGATGTCGTGGGCGTTGGGATCGATGCCCAATGCGCGCAGACTGTCGATGTAGAGCTCCTGGATATTGGCCGGCGACGGCTTGAGCACCACCTGGTACTGGTAGTAGTGCTGCAGGCGGTTGGGGTTCTCG
>NZ_JAYSDK010000024.1:52719-83660 GCF_041914405.1 Zoogloea sp. | reverse complement strand
GGGCATGAAGGAGGCGTTTTCCACCGGGTCCCAGAACCACCAGCCGCCCCAGCCCAGCTCGTAGTAGGCCCAGATCGAGCCGAGGCCGATGCCGAGGGTCAGGAAGATCCATGCGGCGGTGGTCCAGGGGCGCGACCAGCGTGCCCAGGCGGCGTCGAGGCGGCCGGACAGCAACGCGGCGATGGCAAAGGCAAAGGCCACCGAGAAGCCCACGTAGCCCATGTAGAGCATTGGCGGGTGGAAGATCAGGCCCGGGTCCTGCAGCAGCGGGTTGAGGTCGCGCCCGTCGTCGGCGCCTGGCAGCAGGCGCTCGAAGGGGTTGGAGGTGCTCAGGATGAACAGGATGAAGCCAGCGGCGACGAGGCCGAGCACACCTTGTACCCGCGCCACCATGTCGTCCGGCAGGCTGCGCGAGAAGGCCGCCACCGCCAGCGCCCACAGGGACAGCATCTGCACCCACAGCAGCAGGGAGCCTTCATGGCCGCCCCACACGCCGGCGATCCGGTATTGCAGCGGCAGCTTGGAGTTGGAGTGCTGGGCGACGTAGAGCACTGAGAAATCGTTGTTGATGAAGCTCGCGGTGAGGCAGCCGAAGGCCACCGCGATCAGTAGGAACAGCGTCGCCGAGGCTGGCCGCGCCAGCCCGATCCAGGCCGGGATGCCGCGCTGGGCGCCAATCAGCGGCAGGCTGCCCTGCACCAGGGCGACCAGCAGGGCGAGAATGAGGGCGAAAGTGCCGATTTCCGGGATCATGGTGTGCCTCCGGGCTTACTGCTTGATGGTGCGGGCGGCCTCGTGGGCCTGGTCGACGGCGTGCTTGGCTTCCGGCGGCATGTAGTTTTCATCGTGCTTGGCGAGCACCTCGGTTGCGGTGAACTTGCCGTCCGCGCCGATGGAGCCCTGGGCGACGACGCCCTTGCCCTCACTGAACAGGTCCGGAAGGATGCCGGTGTAGGAAACCGGGATCTCCTTGGCCGTGTCGGTGACGACGAAGCGGGCGGTGATGTCGGTGCGCTGCAGGCTGCCTTCCTTCACCAGGCCGCCGATACGGAAGGCCCGGTCCTTGGGGGCCTCGCCGTTGGCCACCTGGGTCGGGGTGAAGAAGAACACCAGGTTGCTCTGGAAGGCGTTGAGGATCAGCGCTGCGGCGATGCCGAGGGCGGCCAGGCCACCGAGGACGATGGCGAAACGTTTGTGTCGTGCTTTCATGGTTAGTCCTGACTCTCTCTGTCGGCCGCCAGTTCCCGGCGCAGCAGTCGGCGGGTGTCGCCGAAGCGCTTTTTGACCAGTAGGGTTTCGATCAGCAGGGCCGCGGCGGTGACGCCAAAACTGCCCCACACGTAGAAGCCGTAGCCTCCCATCGCGAAGAATTCGCTCGCGCTGCCCCAGTTCATCGTTGCATCTCCGGCAGTTCGGCCACCCAGGTGGCGTGACGTTCCCGTTCGAGGATGATGGCGCGCACCCGGTACAGCGCGATGGCGATGCTGTACATCCAGAAGGCCAGCGCCATCAGCAGCATGCCCCACAGCATCGTGGTGGCCATCGTCGGGGCTTTGGTCATCGATACAGAGGCGCCCTGGTGCAGGGTGTTCCACCACTTCACCGAGAAATAGATGATCGGCACGTTGATGACGCCCACCAACGACACGATGGCGCCGGCCTTGTCGGCACGGCGCGGGTCGTCGATGGCGGCGGTGAGGGCGATGTAGCCGAGGTAGAGGAACAGCAGGATCAGCTCGGAGGTCAGGCGCGCGTCCCACACCCACCAGGCGCCCCACATCGGCTTGCCCCACAGGGCGCCGGTCCATAGGGACAGGAAGGCGAACAGCGCGCCGGTGGGGGCCAGCGCCGCGCTCATCATGCCCGACAGGCGGGTGTTGAAGCCGATGCCGATGGCCGACCAGAAGGCCATCACGCAGTAGATGAACATGGACATCCACGAGGCCGGTACGTGGATGAAAATGATCCGGTAGCCCTCGCCCTGCTGGAAGTCGGTGGGCGCGACGAAGAAGCTGATCCACAGGCCGGCGGCGGTAAAAGCGGTGGCCAGTGCGGCGAACCACGGCCACATCTTCCCGGCGAGGGGGTAAAAGCTGGCCGGGGAGGCGAACTTGAACCAGTTGATCAGGGGCTGACTCATGGGCGAATCCGGTTGGGGAAGATTTGAACGTTATTCGAGGGCGATGCGCAGCGCGGCGGTGGCCGCCCACGGGGCGAAGAACACGCCGAGGGCGAGCAGGGCACCGAGCAGGGACAGGTGACCGCCGGCACCCAGGCCGGCCATGTCGGCCTCGACTGCGCCGGCGCCGAAAATCAGCGCCGGAATATACAGGGGCAGCACCAGCAGCGACAGCAGCACGCCGCCGCCGCGCACGCCGAGGGTCAGCGCCGCGCCGATGGCGCCGATCAGGGACAGTAGCGGGGTGCCGAGCAACAGCGAGAGCATCAGGATACCCAGCGCCCGTGACGACAGATCGAACTGCAGGCCCAGCACCGGCGCCAGCAGCACCAGCGGCAGGCCAGAGGTGAGCCAGTGGGCCAGCACCTTGCCGCTGACCAGCAGGGCCAGCGGGGTGGGGGACAGGGTCATCTGTTCCAGCGTGCCGTCCTGATGGTCGGCAGCGAACAGGCGGTTGAGGGACAGCATCGCGGCGAGCAAGGCCGCCACCCACAGCACGCCGGGGGCGATGCGCCTGAGCAGCGCGGTCTCCGGCCCGATGCCGAGGGGGAACAGGCTGACCACGATCATGAAGAAGAACAGCGCGGTGAGCATTTCGCTCTTGCGCCGCATGGCCAGCAGCAGGTCGCGGCGCAGGATGGCGGCGAAGGCGTTCATTTGGTGAGCTCCAGGCGTCCGCCTTGGCCTTTCAGTTGGACCGCCTGGTGGCTGGTGAAGATCAGCATGCCGCCGCGGCCGATGTGTTCGTCGAGGATGCCGCACAACATGTCCACGGCACCCACGTCGAGGGCCACGAAGGGCTCGTCGAGGATCCACAGGCGGGCCTGGCCGCACAGCAATCGAGCCAGCGCCACGCGACGCTTCTGGCCCTGGGATAGCACGCGGCTGGGCAGGTCCTCGCGGCCTTTGAGGCCAATGCGGCGCAACGCCGCGAGGGCCGTTGCCTCGTCAAGGGGGCGGCCGCCCACGGCCGCGGCGGCCTGCAGGTTCTCGAGGGCCGACAGGTCGTCCTTGATGGCCGGGGCGTGGCCCAGGTAGAGCAGGCGGGCGTGGAAGTCGTCGCGCACCTCGGTGACGGGGCGGCCTTCCCATTCGATATGCCCTTCGGCGGCTGGTGACAGGCCGGCCAGGATGCGCAGCAGGCTGGTCTTGCCGGCTCCGTTGGCGCCCTCCACCTGCAGCCATTGGCCGGGCGCAATGGCGAGGTCCACTCCGGAAAACAGGCGGCGGTCACCGCGGACACAGGCGAGGCCGTGGGCGTGAAGCATTGGAAGGGCGAAACCGGGAAATCGAGTCGGCGCATTCTGCCCGACCCCCCGGAGTGGGTAAACCGGTTACATCAAGCAGACGCGCCTGAACCGCAGAGCCGGCGGCTGACGGATCAGTGGCGGGCGGTGCTGGCGTAGCCTTCGGGGACCACGGTGGACGGCGTGGCTGCGGCGTTCTCGCCCGCCTCCTGTCCGGCGGAGGGCGTGCCGTCCGCATCGCCGAGCTCGAGAACCTCGCTCACCTGGCGGGCCAGTGCGCGGCAGGCGTTGCCCAGGTTGGTCGGCAAGCCGTCCGGGACGTTCTTCTGCAGCAGCAGCTTGGACGCCGACAGGCTGATCACCGGGTTCAGGATGCGGTGCTTGTGGGCGCCGAGGATCTGCGCCACGTTGCGGTCGGCGGCGTCGCGCTGCCAGGCATTGGTGGGCCACTGGGACGGCAAGGCGTAGGCGCGCGGGAAGGTCTCCAGGTCGCGCAGCACGGTGCGCAGGTCTTCATGGGAGTCGCGGAATGGCAGCAGCACGATGTCGGCCAGGCCGTCGAGCAGGCGGTCCACATCGGCCCGGTTGCCGCCGCCATCGACCACGCCGACCCAGTGTTCCATCGCCCGCAGCTTGCCGACGACCCGGTTGAGGGCTTCGGGGGTGCGCGCATCGGCAATCGCGTAGCGTCGCCCTTCCGGCGACAGGGGCTCGCGGGACGTGTCGGTCAGCACGCAGGCGGAGCGCTGGCCGAGCAGGCCGAAGCCCTGGCACAGGAGATGGGACAGGGTGGTCTTGCCGGTACCGCCCTTGTTGCCGATGATGCAGATGATCGGGGACATGGTTGAAACCTCTCGCAATGGTGCAAGGCGCAATGGCGCCATTATTCGCGCTTTAACGGGAAAGATGCGGCCGGAATTGAGGGCTCATCGACCGGTATTTCGCATTTTGCCGCTCAGCCCGTGGCCGGCCGGCAGGTAGCAGTACAGCTGTGTGCGCCGCCGGTCGCCCACTTCGACGACCCTTTCGGGTTCGACGCCGGGCACTGGAAAGCTGTTGCTGACCAGCAGGCTGCCGGGACGCATTTCCGCACAGGCCTTCTTCCAGACGGCGGCCATCGGTACGGGGGACAGAAAAGCGTACACCACATCGTAGTCGGTCCACGGGATTTTCCAGAAGTCGCCGCGGGCCAGGCTCACGTTGGGCTGCCGGCGGGACAGCAGGCGCGACAGGGCATAGGGGGCGGGGGCCGACTCCAGCCCCTCGAGGCGGCAATCGGGGCGCAACCGGGCCAGCGGGCGCAGCAGCGCGCCGGTGCCGCTGCCCAGGTCGAGCAGCATCGCCGGTCGGCCTTGGGGCAGCAGTCCGGCCACCGCCTCGGCGGTCAGGCGGTTGGACAGATAAAGCGGTACCTGGGTGCGGAAGCTGCTCCAGTACACCAAAGCGCAGACGACGAAGGCGGCCAGGTACCAGGCCGGGGTGATGCCCAGACTGAGGGCGCCGATTACCAGCGGTGCGAAGCCCAGGTG
This sequence comes from Zoogloea sp., assembly GCF_041914405.1. Classification (NCBI taxonomy): domain Bacteria; kingdom Pseudomonadati; phylum Pseudomonadota; class Betaproteobacteria; order Rhodocyclales; family Zoogloeaceae; genus Zoogloea; species Zoogloea sp. Next base: position 78,705 of record NZ_JAYSDK010000024.1, on the reverse strand, counting down.
TATCCAGCGCCACCAGGACGCGCTGCGCAGCAGGCTCGCCGTGCCGGCGGCCGCCACAGCCTGCATGGCCACCACAGGCATGAGACCGGCCGGTAACAGGCCAGCCCGGGCGCTGCCGTAGGCAACGGCTGTTCCGGCAAGTTGGGCAAGAAGGGCTTTCAGGAACGGAGGCATGGCAGGCGCGGGGCGGCGGGCGCAACAGGCCGGAGTTTAGCCGACGGAAGGTCCGCCAGCCCGTGGCGGGTGTCGCACGTGATGGTCGGAAGTGGTTGCGGACGAATCTGTGGGGGCGAATTCATTCGCCCCCACAGGCGGCCGTTAGCACTGGCGGCGCAGGACGAAGCCGTTGTCCAGCTTTTCGAAGCCGAGTTTCGGGTAGTAAGCCATTGCGCCGGGGGCGGACAGCAACACGATGGAGACCTCGTCGCCTACGGCGGCCTGCACGCGGGCTACAAGCTCGCGGCCGATGCCCTGGTGCTGGAAGGTCTGGTCCACTGCCAGGTCGGACAGGTAGCAGCAGTAGCTGAAGTCGGTCAGCGCCCGGCACACGCCGACCAGTTGTTCGCCCGACCAGGCCGAGACCACCAGGTTGGCGTTGGCGAACATGCGGGCGATGCGCGACAGGTCGCCGGTCGGCCGCTTGATGCCGGAGGCGTCGAAGAGGCGGGCGATGTCTGCGGCGGCGAGGGGGGTGTGCAGGCGGTAGTCGATCATCGGCTCACGGGATGAGTGAATACACGGAGGCTGCGACCGGTCCGTCGGCCAGTTGCAGGCGGTTGCGGGCGATCCCCTCGAAATGGGCGCCGACCTTGCGAGCGACGGCTTCACTGCCTGTGTTGCCTTCGGCAATGACGATCTCGATACGGGTTTGACCCAGCTCGCGGAAGCCAAATTCGGCCAGGCGCCGCACCGTCGTCGGGGCGATGCCCTGGCGCTGGCGGGATTCGCGTACCCAGTAACCGAGGTTGCAGAAGTTGTGCAGGCGGTTGAACTGGTTGAGGCCGGCTAGCCCGAAGAGTTCACTCCCGTCCGCGCTGAAGATCCCGAACTCGAAGGCGCTGCCGTCGGTGCGGGCCTGGGTACAGTGCGCTATCCATTCCGCCGCGCGAGCCGGGGAGTAGTCCGCGGTACACCAGGGCATCCAGCGCCCGACGGTGGCGAGGGATTCAAGGGCCGCGGCCGATAGTGCATCGGCATCGGTGGGCAGCAGGGGGCGCAGGGTCAGCATGGGCAACGAGGGCTTGCGGAGAGGAACACGCCGACAGCATACCGCGGCTGCTCCCCTCCGTCCGGGATGGTTCTTGATGGCCGCTGGATTGAGATTCAGGCCGCCCGCGAACCGCTGCCGGCCGTGCCCTCCCATTGCTTCCATAGCCCTTGGCGGTGCTTTTCCGCCCAGCCGATCGAGGCCGTCTTGATGTGGCCGTAGCCGCGCACGTGGTCGGGCCATTCGGCGATCTGTGCGGCCAGGGCCAGCTTTTCGGCGGCCAGGCCGTCGAGCAGGCGCGCCACGTCCTGCTCGTACTCCACGATCAGTGCCCGCTCGGCTTTGCGGTCCGGGTGGTAGCCGAATACGTCGAAGGGCGTGCCGCGCAGGCGGCGCAGCTTGGCCAGCCACTTGAAGCCGGTCCGCATCCATGGCCCGAAGATGCGCTTGGCGATGCGGCCGGAGGCCGGGTCGGGGCGGGCCAGGAAGGTCGGGGCGAGGTGGAAGCGCACCGCGTAGTCGCCGTCGAAGGCTGCGCCGATGGCGTCCCAGAAGGCCGGATCGCCGTACAAACGGGCCACTTCGTACTCATCCTTGTAGGCCAGCAGTTTGAAATAGTTGTCGGTCACTGCGCGGGCCAGCCGTTCACCGCCCAGCGGACCTTCGGCGGCGCGCACGCGGGCCAGCAGCTCGGTGTAGCGGCGCGCGTAGGCGGCGTCCTGGTAATCGGTGAGGATCGCCGCCCGGCGGGCGATGCGCTCGTCCAGCGTTTCCGGGCGGATCGGAATGACCGGCGCCGGGACCACCTCGCGTTGCACGGCGGCCAGGTCCACCGCGGCGCGGCGGCCCCACAGCAGGGCCCGACGGTTCATCGCCACGGCGGCGCCGTTGAGCTCGATGGCCTTGTCGAGGCTGGCCTCGCTGACCGGCACCCAGCCTTTCTGCCAGGCGTAGCCAAGCAGGAACAGGTTGGTGGCGATGGCGTCGCCGAGCAGGCGGATGGCCAGTTGCTGGGCATCGAGGAAGTCGCAGCCGTCGTGCCCGACGGCCTCGGCGATGGCGGCTTCCATCTTGTCGAGGGGGAACTGCCAGTTGGGGTTGCGGGTGAATTCGGAGGTCGGCGTCTCGGTGCAATTCACCACGCCGCGGGTGCGCCCGACGGCCATCTTGGACAGGGCGTCCACGCTGGCGGTGACCACCAGGTCGCCGCCGATCACCGCGTTGGCCTCGCCGGCGGCGATGCGCACCGCGTGCAGGTCCTCTGGCCGGTCGGCGATGCGCACGTGGCTGAACACCGAGCCGCCCTTCTGGGCAAGGCCGGTCATGTCGAGCACGGTGACGCCCTTGCCGTCCAGGTGGGCGGCCATGCCGATCAGTGCACCGATGGTAACCACGCCGGTGCCGCCGACGCCGGTGACCAGGATGCCCCATGGCTCGCGGGTGGCCGGCAGCGTCGGGGCCGGCAGTGCGCCGAAGCGGCTGTCGTCGGTCTGCATGGCCTTGCCCTTGCGCAGCTGGCCGCCTTCGACGGTGACGAAGCTCGGGCAGAAGCCGCTCATGCACGAGTAGTCCTTGTTGCAGGCCGACTGGTCGATCTGGCGCTTGCGGCCGAAGTCGGTCTCTACCGGCAGGATCGCCATGCAGTTGGACTCGCGCCCGCAGTCGCCACAGCCTTCGCACACCGCCTCGTTGATGAAGACGCGGGTCTGCGGGTCGGGGTAGCGGCCGCGCTTCCGGCGCCGGCGCTTCTCGGCGGCGCAGGTCTGATCGAAGACCAGGGCCGACACGCCGGCCACCGTGCGCAGTTCGCGCTGGATCACCTCCAGTTCGTCCCGGTGGCGGATCGGCACGCCGTGGGGGATGTCCGCCACGTGCCACGGCCGCTCGGTGCCGTCGGTGACGAGGACGATGGTGCTCACCCCTTCGGCCTGCAGCTGGCGGATCAGCTTGGGGACGCTGAGCACGCCGTCCACCGGCTGGCCGCCGGTCATCGCCACTGCGTCGTTGTAAAGGATCTTGTAGGTGATCCCGCTGGTGACGCCCGGTTTGTTGAAGGCCGCCACCGACTGGCGGATTGCCAGCAGGCCGGAGTGGAAGTAGGTGCCGTCGCCGAGGTTGGCGAAGATGTGCGGTTCGTCGGTAAACGGCGCCTGGCCGACCCACGGCACGCCTTCACCGCCCATGTGCGTGAAGGTGGTGGTCTTGCGATCCGGCATGAAGGTGGCCATGTAGTGGCAGCCGATGCCGGCCATCGCGCGGCTGCCGTCTGGTACCACCGTGGACGTGTTGTGTGGGCAGCCGGGGCAGAAGGTCGGTACTCGGTCGATCGCGAAGACCCGCTGGGCCAGCGTTGCCTCCTTGGCTTGGAGGAAGGCGAGGCGGGCGCGGATGCGCTCGGACGTGAAGAAGCGTTCGATGCGGCTGGCGATCACCTGGGCGATCATTGCCGGCGTCAGTTCGCCGGCCGCCGGCAGCAGCCATTTGCCGTGATCGACGGTGGCGCGGCCGTCCGCGCCGAGGGTGGTGAGGATCGCCCATTCGCCCTTCTCGTCGAACTTGCCGATCACCCGTGGGCGTACGTCCTCGCGCCAGTTGTAGAGCTCTTCCTTGAGCTGGTATTCGATTAGCTGGCGCTTCTCCTCGACGACCAGGATCTCTTCCAGTCCTTCGGCGAAGTGGCGGACGCCCTCGGCCTCCAGCGGCCACACCATGCCGACCTTGTAGAGGCGGATGCCGATCTGGGCGGCGAGGGCCTCGTCGATGCCCAGGTCGTCGAAGGCCTGGCGCACGTCCAGGTAGCTCTTGCCGGCGGTGATGATGCCCAGCCGCGGCTGCGGTGAATCGATGACCACCCGGTTGAGCCCGTTGGCGCGGCAGTAGGCCAGCGCCGCGTACAGTTTGGCGTGGAGCAGGCGTTTTTCCTGCACCAGCGGCGGGTCCGGCCAGCGGATGTTGAGGCCGTCCGGCGGCAGCGCGAAGTCGGAGGGTTCCCGCGTGACGACGCGCAGCGGATCCACGTCCACCGAGGCAGAGGTTTCCACTGTGTCGGCCAGTGCCTTGAAGGCCACCCAGCAGCCCGAATAGCGGGACATGGCCCAGCCGTGCACGCCGAAGTCGAGATATTCCTGCACGCCGGCCGGGGCCAGCACCGGCATCATCATCGACTTGAAGAAGTGGTCGGTCTGGTGCGGCAGCGTGGACGACTTGGCGGCGTGGTCGTCGCCGGCGATCACCAGCACGCCGCCGTACTTTGAACTGCCGGCGGCGTTGGCATGGCGGAACACGTCGCCACAGCGGTCCACCCCCGGTCCCTTGCCGTACCACATGCTGAATACGCCCTGCACGCGGGCCTTCGGCGACAGGGACACCTGCTGGGTTCCCCACACGGCGGTGGCGGCCAGGTCTTCATTGACGCCGGGCTGGAAAACGATGTCGTGGTCGGCGAGGTGGTCCTTGGCCTTCCACAGGGTCAGGTCGAGGCCCCCGAGCGGCGAGCCCCGGTAGCCGGACACGAAGCCGGCGGTGTGGAGGCCGGCGGCCCGGTCGCGGTCGCGCTGGATCATCAGCAGGCGCACCAGCGCCTGGTAGCCGCTGAGATAGACCCGCCCGGACGCGGCGGTGTATTTGTCGTCCAGCTGCGCGGAGGCGGAGCCGGCGGGGGGGAGCACGCGGACGGGATCTTGCTCGGCCATGGTGGTTTCCTCGCAAAAATCATGTTTTTGATCCGCTCGCGGCGCGGGCCTTGTGGGCCTCGCCGCCGAGGTGCTGCAGGCAGGCTCGGCGCGTGATCGTTGCGCGGCCCGACGGTTTGAGTCTCTACGCCGGAGCGGGTTCCGGCTGCCGTGTTGCCAGACGTCAGAATTTCTCCATCCAGGGGCGGAGATCCAGTTCCTGCGTCCAGGTGCTCGGATGCTGGCGATGCAGGGCCAGGTAGTTGTCGGCGATCTGTTCGGGAAACAGGCCGAGCATGCGTTCCTGCATGAAGGCGGGGGCGTTCTTCTTGAGGATGCCGCCGTCGAGGATGACGTGGGCCACGTGGATGCCCTTGGGCCCCAGTTCCCGCGCCATGCATTGGGTCAGCGCGCGCTGCCCCCACTTGCCGACCGCCATGTTGGCGTAGCCCTCGCGACCCCGGGTGGCGGCCGTGGAGCCGGTGAAGATCAGGGTGCCGCTGGCGCGCGTGAGCATGGCCTTGGCGACCTCGCGGCCGACCAGGAAGGCGCCCAGGCAGTTGACCCGCCAGCATTCGAGGAAGGCCGCTGTCTCGATATCCACCACATGGCCGGGGCCGAAGTGTTCCACGTTATAGACGGCCAGCCGCGGCACGCCCAGTTCGCCGCACACCTGGCCGACCATCCGGCTCACCGCGCCGTCGTCCGTCACGTCGCAGGCATAGGCACGGGCGGCAACGCCGAGGGCGTGGAGTTCGGCAACCAAACTGTCGAGTCGCCGGCCGTCCCGGGCGACGACGGCCACGTCCATGCCGGCCAGGGCGAAACGGCGGGCCAGGGCGCTGCCCAGTCCGGGGCCGGCACCGACGATGAGGGCGACGCCGCTTTCTTCGCGTGCGTTCTGCAGGCTGGGGCTCACGGGGGCGGACTCCTGGTCATGGGGGCGCGGCTGCGCCGGGCGGGGCGGGTGAACCGGGTGGCTTCTTTCCAGGTGCCAGCGGACGGCCAGCCCGCCGATGCGCCACACGTGCCCTGCCTTGCCCCGCTGCCACAGACGGTGGGCCAGCGTGCGCGGGGCCTGCAGTGCGGCCACCCAGCCATGGGGGCGCAGCTGGATCGCCTGCTGGTGGCAGGCGTCGGCACAGACCAGGCAGTCGGCGCAACGCGTGTAGTCGATCTGCAGTCGGCCGCCATTGTCCCGGTTGATGGCCTGCAGCGGGCAGGCCTGCTCGCAGGTGGTGCAGTTAGTGCAGCGCGCCCGGTCAATTTGGGGGCGAGGGCGCAGGCGGGTCTTGCTGAGAATCCGCAGGGTGCGCGCCAGCCGGGGCTCGGGGGGCTCGGGCGAGACGGTTGGCGAGGGTGGGGTCAGTACCGGCAAGTCCTGCCAGTCCAGCCCGCGCAGCGTGATGGCTTCCCGCTCCCAGGCGCCGACGCCCAGGCGGGCGCCCCATCTCAGGCTTGGAATCGTGCCGGGTTCCCAGCCGAGGGCCTGCAGGCAGGCGCTGTCGAGGGCTACCGGATCGGTGGAGGCGCCCAGCAGGCCGACTCGCCACAGCGCCTGCTTAAAGCCCGGGCAGACGCTGGTCATGTCCGCCAACGAGATCCGTGGCCGGGCCAGGCGGCATACATCGGCGACTGCCCCGGCGAGCTCAGCGGCGTCGGGCAGCAAGGCGGACAGCTGTGTGTTGCCGGCCCCGATGATCGTGTTGAACATGTTCTTCAGCGCGCCGCTCCACATCAGCGAGGGGTGGGGCTGGGCATTGACGAGACTGATCACGCTGTCGGCGTCGAGGACGGCCCGGCTCAGTAGATAGCTGGCGGGTTGGGGGATGGCGCTCGGTAGCACCCGGCCGCCCGACATGGCGAAGCTCACCAGCTCCGCGCCGAAGCGTTCGGCGAGAAGGTGCAACCACAGGGCTTCATGGTGCAACTGGGGGTGGCCCGGGCGGCGCGACCCTTCGTCGCCGAGCTGCGGGCGGCCGCCGCAGTCGCACACCAGCCCCAGCACGGCTTCGACTACGGCGGGGTGGGAGACCATCCGGGTCTCGGGCTGACGGACGCTGCCGTGCCGCAGATAGGGTTTGACGAGGACCCGGTCGCCCGGCCGGATCAATTGCCGCAGCGGCTGGCGGATCAGCGCGAGGGCTTGTTCGATCGACTGGCGTAGCGCATCGGGCGCGTAGCTTTCATTCCTGACCAGGGACACCAAGGATGACATACGGCCCTCCCGGAGTTTGTGGAGCAAGCCTGTCGCCCGGCGCGCGTCAGGTTATTGCAAGTCTATTACTCCGATCCGGGGGCGAGAAACCGCTTATTCAGTGCCCTGCAGGTCGGATCGGTGAATGTTTGTGTCCCTCAGGGGCTGGCGGCAGGTTCAAAAAAGGTCGACGTCGCCAGCGCTGACCGCGGTCTGGCGGACGGCTTCGAAGCGGATTTCCTGCGCGGAGCGGGTGGAGTCCTCGAGCAGCACGCCGAGGGTCGCATTGCGGCGCTGGATGCGGGCGACCCCGTCCCGCTCCTCCACGTCCCGGTGGGCGTCGAAGAAGCCGTGGGCGTAGCGGCTCATGAAGTCGGTGTGCTGGCGCAGCTTGTCGAGCACCTGACTGACGATGTCCTCGAACTGCATGGACAGCACGCCCTGCATGACCAGCCGGTGGATTGCCTCGGAGACCTCGTTGATGCGGTGCGACTGCTCGGCGGCGCGGGTGGTGAGGTCGCGCATTTCCACGCCGAGAGCCGCCACCTTGGCCTCGGAGCTGGCCGCGTGGCTTATGTCGGTGGAGGCCGTGACGTCCACCACGGCACCGACGGCGTCGATGGCGGCGTGGATTTCCTGCAGCAGGCCCCCGATCTGGGCGCTGAAGTTCTCCGTGCGTTGGGCCAGCTTGCGTACCTCGTCGGCCACCACCGCGAAGCCACGTCCGGTCTCGCCGGCGCGGGCGGCCTCGATGGCGGCATTGAGGGCCAGCAGCTCGGTCTGGTTGTTGATCTGGTTCACTTCGGTCATCAGTTGGGTGACCGCGTCCACCTTGGCGCGCATGTCGGCAAAGCGGCAGGCGATGTCGCTGCCGCTGGCCTGCAGCTGCTGGACGGTTGCGACGAAGTTGCCGATGGCGGCCTGGGTTTCGGTGGTGAAGCGTTCGATGCCGCCGTTGTGGGTCGCTTCGTCCTGGGTGGCGGCGAGTGCCACCAGTTCGTCGGCCAGGTTGCGCAGGGAGTCCTGGTGTTTGCTGCCGTCGCCGGTGAGGCTGCGGTGCAGGTCGCCTACCGCGCTGCCAAACACCTCCTGCATCTGCACCAGGGATTCCCGCAGGCGCAGGTACTGGGTTTCGCTGTTGCCGGCGATGCGCGCGCACAGCGCGTCGTATTCGCGCACGCTGTCGTCGATCAGTTTGTTCTGCGCCAGCTTTTGGGTGCGGGCACGCGCACGGGCACCGTGGCTGATGATGGCGGCGGCGATCAGCGCAAGGATGGTGCCGCTGCCGAGCGCGTAGTTGAGCGTCGACGGGCCGCTGAGGGAGACCGAGGCCATGCTGGCGATGGACAGGGCAATACCCGAGAAGGTGGCGATGTCGTCGGCGCGGATGCTGGAGGAGGCCATGGGGTGCTGAGCGGGTGACGGGTGGGGGAACGACCCGGAAGTAGGTCACTTTACGGAGTGCTGTGACCTACGTCATAGATCTGGCTCAAATTCTTACCTGTTGTTGCACCCGGGATTGTTATAGCTCGTGTCTTGCCCGCATCGAAGTGGGTGACGCTGCCATGGCGTGCGCTGCGCCACGGCAGGGTAAACTCCGCGTTTCGCGACTTTCGCCGGTTCGCCGGCCCTCTTCCGGAGCACGCCCATGTCCAAGCAGATCATCGCCACTCCCAACGCCCCCGCCGCCATCGGCACCTATTCCCAGGCCGTGAAGGCCGGCAATACCGTCTACATGTCCGGCCAGATCGGCCTCGATCCGGCCACGATGCTGCTGGTGGACGGCTTTGAAGCCCAGACCGTGCGTGTTTTCGAGAACCTCAAGGCGGTGGCCGAGGCGGCCGGTGGTTCCCTCGCCGACGCGGTCAAGCTGAACATCTACCTGACCGACCTGGCCAACTTCGCCAAGGTGAATGAAGTCATGTCCCGTTACTTTGCCGAGCCCTATCCGGCCCGCGCAGCCGTCGGCGTGAAGGAGCTGCCCCGTGGCGCGGTCGTCGAGGCCGACGCGGTGCTGGTGCTCGGCTGAGCTTGAGTTTGCCCGTGGAGTCCGCCGCCGCTACACCACCGCCTTCTGCCGCTCCGGCGAAGAAGCCGGCGGTGCGCGGCTGGCCGGGCGTCGGGCCGCAACTGGCCGAGCGGCTGGCGAAGATCGACATCTTCTCGCCGGCCGACCTGATCTTCCACCTGCCGCTGCGCTACGAGGACGAAACCCGCCTGACCATGTTGGCCGATGCGCGCGCCGGCGTGCCGGTGCAGTGCGAGGTGGAGGTGCGCTCCTGCGAGGTCACGCCGCCGCCGCGCCGCCAGCTGGTGGCGCACGCCACTGACGCCAGCGGGGAGGTGATGCTGCGTTTCGTGCATTTCTACCCGAGCCAGCAGAAACAGCTGGCGGTCGGTGCCCGCCTGCGCATCTTCGGAGAGCTGCGCGATGGCTTTTTCGGCGCCGAGATGATCCACCCGCGCATCAAGCCGGTGGCTGCCGGCGAGCCGTTGCCGGAAAGCCTGACGCCGGTCTATCCGACCACCGCCGGGCTGGCCCAGTCGGCACTGCGCAAACTGGTGGCCGGGGCGCTGCGCCACAACGGCATCCGCGACGAGATGCCGGACGAACTGCGCCGCCGCCTCAATCTGCCGTCACTGCCCGACGCGTTGCGCCTGCTGCACGCGCCGCCGCCGTCGGTGTCGATCCTCGACATCGAGGACCGCGGTCACCCGGCCTGGCAGCGCGTCAAGCTGGACGAGCTGCTGGCCCAGCAGATCTCCCTGCGCCGCGCCTACGCCGCGCGGCGCGCCAAGAATGCCCCGAGCCTGCCACTGCTCGATACGCTGACCCGCGACCTGCTGGGTCAGCTGCCCTTCGCGCTGACCGGCGCCCAGGCCCGCGCCTTCGCCGAGATCGCCCGCGACCTGGCTTCCGACCACCCGATGCAGCGCCTGCTGCAGGGCGACGTGGGCTCCGGCAAGACCTGCGTGGCCGCACTGGCCATGCTGCAGGCCGCCGAGAACGGCCGCCAGGCGGTGCTGATGGCGCCCACCGAGATCCTCGCCGAGCAGCACTACCGCAAGCTCGCCGCCTGGCTGGCGCCGCTGGGCATCGAGGTGGCGTGGTTGTCCGGCAGTCGCAAGAAGAAGGAGCGCGAGGCGACGATGGCCCGCCTCGCCAGCGGCGAGATCCTGCTCGCCGTCGGCACCCATGCGCTGATCGAAGATCCGGTAGCGCTGCCGCTACTGGCGTTGGCGGTGGTGGACGAGCAGCACCGCTTCGGCGTGCGCCAGCGCCTGGCCCTGCGCGAGAAGGGCCAGGCCGGCGAGTCGCCGCACATGCTGATGATGTCGGCAACGCCGATCCCGCGCACGCTCGCGATGAGCTACTACGCTGACCTCGACGTGTCGGTGCTGGACGAGTTGCCGCCTGGCCGCACGCCGATCATCACCAAACTGATCAAGGACGAGCGCCGCGACGAGGTGATCGCGCGGGTCCGCCAGGCCTGCGTGGCCGGGCGCCAGGCCTACTGGGTGTGCCCGCTGATCGAGGAGTCCGAGGCGCTGCAGCTGAAGACTGCCCAGGAAACCTACGAAATGCTGTCGGAGGCGCTGCCCGACCTGCCGGTGGGGCTGGTGCATGGACGGCTGAAGAACGACGAGAAATCCGCGACGATGGCCGCCTTCGTCGCAGGCGACATCAAGGTGCTGGTGGCGACGACGGTCATCGAGGTCGGCGTCGATGTGCCCAACGCCAGCCTGATGGTCATCGAGCACGCCGAGCGCTTCGGCCTCGCCCAGTTGCACCAGCTGCGCGGGCGGGTCGGCCGCGGCGTGCATGAATCGGTGTGCATCCTGATGTTCGCCCAGCCCTTGTCGCAGACTGGCCGCGAGCGCCTGAAGGCGATCTACGAGAACACCGACGGCTTTGTGATCGCCCGCGAGGACCTGCGCATCCGCGGCCCCGGCGAGTTCATCGGCGCCCGCCAGAGCGGTGTGCCCTTGCTGCGCTACGCCGACCTGGAAGAGGACGCGGTGCTGGTGGACATCGCCCGCGAGCTGGCCGAGGAGATCCTGCGCGACGCCCCGCGCGTCGCCGACGCTGTCACCGCCCGCTGGTTCGGCGGCCGGGCCGCGCTGCTGAAGGCGTGAGTCCAGGTCCAGGCCCGATCCCTTGGGGGCCTCCATGGGATGGCTCTGAGGGATCTTTGTGGGATATCTGTGGGGGCGAATTCATTCGCCCGCGGTGGTCAATCCACCAGCAGAGGGCGAATGAATTCGCCCCCACAGGTTGCCCCAGCGCCAGGCCGTTGGGGTGAATGGCAATAGCCCCCGCATGGCTCGCCCACTACAATACGGCCCGCTTCCCTTCGCATCCCCGAGTTCCGATGACCCTCGCCCATTTTCCGGGCCGTGACCCTTTTCGCATGGCGGCATGGCGTGCGCCGCGCGGCATGCGCGGCTGGCTGACCGACGACAGTTCGTTGACGGCCCGCATCCGTGCCCGCTGCGGGCGGTTTTCCCTCAAGGTGGTGAGCCAGGGCAAGGGCGTCGTGCTGCCCGACGAGATGGCTGCGCTGGGCGTGCATCGCCACGGCGACCTGTGGCAGCGAGAGGTTTTGCTGCTTGCCGATGGGGAGCCGGTGGTGTTCGCGCGGTCGCTGGTCGCCGGTACGTCGATTCCGGCCGCCTGGCACCTGTTGCGCCAGCTGGGCGGGCGGCCGTTGGCGGCGGTGCTGTTCGACGATCCGCGGGTGCGCCGTTCGCCGCTGGAGGCGGCCCGACTGGATGCCCGCGATCCGCGCTGGCACGATGCGCGGCGTGCCACCGGCCGGCCAGCGTTGCCGCCCTTGTGGGCACGCCGTTCCGTCTTTCACCGCAGCGGCTCTCCGCTGTTGATCACTGAAGTCTTTTTGCCCGCGATCGGGAGCCTGGCACCATGATGAGTCTGACCTTTTCCGAACGAGTCTCCGAATACGGCAAGCTGATGCGCATCGACAAGCCCATCGGCACTTTGTTGCTGCTGTGGCCGACGCTGTGGGCCCTGTGGGTGGCCGGCGAGGGGCAGCCGTCGCCGCTGGTGGTGGCGATCTTCACGATCGGCACCTTCCTGATGCGCTCCGCCGGCTGCGTGATCAACGACTATGCCGACAAGGACTTCGACGGCCATGTGGAGCGCACCCGTAATCGTCCCCTTGCGGCACGGCGGGTGACGCCGAAGGAGGCCCTGCTGCTGGCCGCCGGCCTGGCGCTGGTGTCCCTGCTGCTGATCCTGCCACTCAACGGACTGACCATCGCGCTCAGCGTGCCAGCGGTGTTCCTCGCCGGCAGTTACCCCTACACCAAGCGTTTCCTGGCGATCCCGCAGGCTTATCTGGGGATCGCCTTCGGTTTCGGCATTCCGATGGGCTTTGCCGCATTGCAGGGCGAGGTGCCGGCGGTGGCCTGGGTGATGCTGGTGGCCAACGTGTTCTGGGCGGTGGCCTACGACACCGAGTACGCAATGGTTGATCGTCCGGACGACCTCAAGATCGGCATCAAGACCTCGGCGATTACCTTTGGCCGCTACGACGTGGCGGCCGTGATGACTTGCTACGCGGTGACGCTGGCACTGATCGGCTGGTCTGGCCTGCACACCGGCCGCGGCGTGGTGTTCCTGGCCGGGCTGGCGGTGGCGGCAGGGATCATGGTTTATCACTACACGCTGATCCGTGAGCGCGACCGGCCCAAGTGCTTCAAGGCCTTCCTGCACAACAATTGGGTTGGCGGGGCAATCTTCGCCGGCTGGGCGTTGGACTACCTGTTGGCGTCCGTTCAGTAAGCCTCAGTGGCGCGCTGGCGTGCCGCGATGAGGGGCGCCAGCAGTTCCACCGTGCGCGCGGTGGCACCCCGGTGGGCGCGGGCAAAGGCGCGCCCGGCTTCGCCGATGGCCTGACGGCGCGGCGCGTCGTCCAGGAGTTCAACGGCATCCCGTAGTCCGGCTTCGATGTCGGTGGCGCGCAGCGCGGCGCCGGCCTCGATGGCCTGTTCGCAGACTGCCGTGAAGTTGAAGGTGTGCGGGCCGACGATCACCGGGCAGCCGACCGCGCTGGCCTCGATGGGGTTCTGCCCGCCGAGCTTTTCCCACGAACCGCCGATCAGCGCCACGTCGGCGGCGGCGTAATACGCATACATCTCGCCCATCGAGTCGCCGAGCCACACGCGGGTGTCGGCGGCCAGCGGCCGGTCTTCCGAGCGGCGCTGCATCGTGAGGCCGCTGCGTTTGATCAGGCGGGCGACCTCGTCGAAGCGCTGGGGATGGCGCGGCACGATCACCAGCAGCACGTCCGGTGGCGCCAGCTGCGCGAAGGCTTCCAGCTGCGGTCCCTCTTCGCCGTCGCGGGTACTGGCGGCGAGCAGGACGCGGCGCTGGCCGAAGCCGTTGCGGAAGCGCTGGCCCAGTTCCAGCAGGGCCGCCGGGGCCTCGATGTCGAACTTGATGTTGCCGGTGACCGCCGCGGTGGCGGCGCCGAGCTCGGCCAGCCGGCGGCGGTCGCCCTCGCTCTGGGCGCCCACCTTGGTGAGGTGTGCAAACGCGTCGCTGGCCAGCCGGCCGATGCGCCGGTAGCCGCGCGCGGAGCGTTCAGACAAGCGGGCGTTGACCATCGCCAGCGGCGTGCCGCTGCGCCGGCAGGCCTCCACCAAGTTGGGCCACAGCTCGGTTTCCATCAGGATGCCGACGTCCGGGTGGTAGCGGCGCAGGAAGCGCCGCACTGCCCACGGGAAATCGTAGGGGAGATAGACGCTCTGCACCCGCGGCGCGAGCTCGCCGAACAGCTCTGCGGCGGTGGCACGGCCGGTGGGGGTCATGTGGGTCAGCAGCACGCCGTGTTCCGGGTGGGCGTCAAGCAGTGCGCGCAGCAGCGGCGCACAGGCACGGGTCTCGCCGACCGATACCGCGTGGAGCCAGATCAGCGGGCCGGCAGTGCGGGTACGGTAGCGGCCGATGCGTTCGCCCAGGTGGCGCAGGTACTCGGGCTGACGGCGCGCACGCCAGGCCAGGCGCAGCAGGATCAGCGGTGCAGCCAGGTACCAGACGGCGGTATAGAGAAGGCGAGGAATCAAGGGACGCGAGGGTCGTGCGGAGGCGGCAGTATAAAGTCGTAGCGGAACGCACGGATAGGGTAGGACGCCGATTTACCCTGCCATGTGGCCGTGCGAAAATGCCGGCCTATTGGCCGATTTATTCGTGCGTCCTTTTTTCTGGCGGCGCCGGCCGGCCCCGATTTCAACTACCCAGGCATTCCCGCAACCATGAAAATCCTCGTTACCGGCGCCGCCGGTTTCATCGGCATGCACACCAGCCAGGTCCTGCTGGGCCGTGGCGACCAGGTCGTCGGTATCGACAACCTCAACGACTACTACGACGTCCAGCTCAAGCACGACCGCCTGGCCCGCCTGACCCCCCACGAGAACTTCCGCTTCGTGAAGCTGGATGTGGCCGACCGGGAAGGCATGGAGAAGCTGTTCGCCGAAGAGAAGTTCGACCGCGTCATCCACCTGGCGGCCCAGGCCGGTGTGCGCTACTCGCTGGTCAACCCCCACGCCTACGTCGAAAGCAACCTGGTCGGCTTCATGAACATTCTTGAAGGCTGCCGCCACAACAAGGTGCAGCACCTGGTGTATGCCAGCAGCTCCAGCGTGTATGGCGGCAACACCAAGATGCCGTTCTCAGAGCACGACAGCGTCGATCACCCGGTCAGCATCTACGCCGCCACCAAGAAGGCCAACGAGCTGATGGCCCACACTTACAGCCACCTGTACGGCCTGCCCACCACCGGGCTGCGCTTCTTCACGGTGTATGGGCCGTGGGGACGCCCCGACATGGCCCTGTTCCTGTTCACCAAGGCGATCCTTGAAGGGCGCGCCATCGACGTGTTCAACCACGGCAAGATGAAGCGCGACTTCACCTACATCGACGACATCGTGCAGGGCGTGGTCAAGACCCTCGACCACACTGCAGCCGCCGACCCGGCCTACAACGCCGACCAACCCGATCCGGGCCGCAGCAACGTACCCTACCGGGTCTTCAACATCGGCAACAACGACCCGGTCGAGCTGATGGCCTTTGTCGAGGCCATCGAGGGTGCCCTCGGCGTGAAGGCCGAGAAGAACTTCCTGCCGCTGCAGGACGGCGATGTGCCGGCTACCTACGCTAACACCGACGAACTCAACGCATGGACTGGCTTCGCACCCGCGACGCCGGTGCCAGTCGGGGTCGGGCGTTTCGTCGATTGGTACCGCTCCTACTACAAGGTCTGATTGCCCGATCGGGCGTGTGGGCAGGGCTGTCCGCTTCGGCGGGACCGTTCTGCTTGCCCGCCGCCTGGCTCAACGCCAAGAGTAGGACCACACGCCTTCGAGCGCATTGCTGGTGTATTCGAAGAGCGGGATGTTGTCGTGGTTTTCCAGGCGGCGGGCCTGAACGCGCCACTCTTCCTGGGACGAAACCGGATGGGCGTAAGTGATGCGGCTCTGGCGGGTGACGGATGCCCGATGGGTTGAAATGATGCCAGGAGCGTACTCTTCGGAGCCCTTGAGGCGCTGCTCACGCATGAAGACTTCCAGGCGGCTGCCATGCGCCATAGGGTAGGCCAGATTCAGCTGCATGCTCCAACCCTCGCGGTCTCCGCCCGGACGGTTGGCTTCGGCGTTATCCTGTACCCGGCCCGCTCCGAGAACATAGCGTCCTGCGCCCAGCTTTCCACTGTGCTGAAGACGTATTTCCAGAACCCGCGAATCAAAAGCCCGGTTCACTTCATAGCGGTTCTGCACGCCGCTCAGATCCAAAGCCCATTCCATATCGTCGCCCCGCATGCTTAGGGGCTCGATCCAGTTCAGATAGGCGCTGTTCTGGAAGCTCTTGCCGTCCATGCGCGAGTGCACGAGGCCTGCTGACAGCAGTGAGGCTTGTCCCGTGCGCCAAGGAACCGGCTGCGTCACTGCGGCTGCCCAGGTGCTGGTGTCGAAAGAGGCGGCCGAAGGAAAGCGCCGCCCGGACAGATAGCCAAAGAGCGTCGTGCCATAGGGACCGACGGGAATGCTCAATTCACCCTCAAGCCCCGCGACGATCGAATCCTTGGAGCGTTGGTTGGCGGCGACTTGAACCTCGAAGGTGTTGCCCGTTGGGCCAAGGAGAACTTGCCCGTAAGGGACGCCGAGGGTGGCATTGGTGTCGCGGCCTAGGCTGACGCTTAATTGACCGCGCAACTTGTTGGGGTGAGGCTTGGGGCAGCCAGTGTTGCGGTAGCGCGTGATCACCTCGCGGATGGCCGGCGGAGGCGAGAAGCGTTCTTCGATATGGCGAAACAACTCTTCAGCGCGGTTCTGGGCGCCGCTCTGGCAAACAAGGATGGCTAGGTCCAGCCATGCGCCGGCGTGATCCGGCAGATCGGTAATGAGTGATTCCAATTGGGTCATCGCCGAGTCCGGATCCTGATTCTCTAGCGCCGAGAGTGCGTCCCGGTAGCGCCGTTCGTCACTGTTCGCCGGGCTGGTAGAGGCTGCTCCGGCAGCGCAAGACAGTAAAAACGTGATGCATACGCAGGCGAGCCAGCCGCCGCGCTTCATGATGCCTCCTCCCGAGTCGCGAACCGGTACACGCCTACGGTTTGCTTTAATCCCCGGATCGGTAAGGTGGCCACGGGCCTCAGGGCATGGTGAGTGGTGAGGGCTACCGTTGCATCGCCGATCAGCACGTCCCACGGGTAGTTGCGGCCCATTTCCTGCAGGCGTGATGCGATGTTGATGCAGTCTCCGACCGCCGTATAGGTGCTGCGGAAGGGCGTGCCCAGGTCGCCGACCAGCGCCCGACCGCTTTCAATGCCGATGCGGGCGCGGATTGGCATTTCACCCTTTTCCGCCCGTTGCCGGTTGAATTCCGCCATGCGTTCGAGAATTGCCCGGGCAGCGTCCAGCGCATGGTCGGCGTGTTGTGGGTCGTTGATCGGTGCGCCCCAGAAGGCCACCAGACCGTCTCCGGTGTATTTGTCCAGCGTGCCTTCCAGCCGGATGATGGGTTCGGTCAGGCAGGACAGGAAGTCCCGCGTCAGCTCGCCCGCGGCTTCCAGCGACAGGCGCTCGGTGTGGCCGGAGTAGCCTTCCATGTCGGCGACCAGCACGGTTACGTCCCGATAGGCGGGGGTGAGCGAATCCATGTCCGGGTGACGCAACAATTCGTCCAGCACCGACTTTGCGACGTAGTGCTCGAAGGTGCGGCGGAGGCGGCGGGCTTCTTTCTGCTGGCGGCTCCACTCATAGGGCAGCACCAGGCCTGCGAGGCAGACATAGGCGGCAAAGCCGGCCAGTGGCGACACCGGAATCCCGATCCGGATGCAACCCCAGACCACCGCGAGCCACAGCAGGCCGCAGGCCACGATGCCCGTGAAGGTGCGCTTGGCACCGCTCAGAGCGGCGAGCAGGGTCAGGCCGGCCAGAGTCGCCAGCAGCCAGGCGACAGGGAGCGGGTGCAGCCAGGCCGGCAGGGGTGGCGTTTCCTGCGCATCGAGCAGCGCGGAGAGCGCCACAGCATGCACCATCACCCCGGTGGTGGAGGGGTGTAAGGGTGTGGCGACCCGATCCGTCAGTCCCAGTGCCGACGCTCCGATCAGAACCCGGCGTCCTTCCAGGAGCGTCCTTGGCGCCCCATGTTCTAGGACGGCGCGCGCCGGCACCACAGTGTAGGAGCTGAGTCCGTACCGGTACGGCAGGCGCCAGTCTCCTCGCATATCCGTCAGCTTGGCGGCGCCTGCCAGCGCACCCTGATCTGTGCAGTCAGACAGCAGCGCTAGACTCAGGCTGGGGTAGGCGTTGCCTTCCGCCTGTGCAAACAGCGGCAGGCGGCGCACGATCCCGTCCGGATCTGGGGCAAAGCCGATGCTGCCGACGCAATTTGCCGTTCTCAGTCCGCCATGGTTGGCAATCCAGCCGGTCGCAGGGTGGGGTGTCAGTCTGTCGTGCAGCGCGGAGGGCGGCAGGCCGCCGCTCAGCGTGCCGATATGCAGAGGGCGGTCGCGGGCAACAAAATCCAGTGCGGCCGCCAGCACCAAAGGGCCGCTGTTTGCCAGGGCGTTCAGGCGATCGTCGCCCGCAGGGTCTCCTGCCTCGGGCAACACCATGTCCAACGCCACCGCCGCAGCACCATAGTCGGACAGAACGGTTTCAACTAGCGTGGCCAGCGTCGTGCGCCGCCACGGCCAGCGTTCCACGCTGGCCAGGCTGTCGTCGTCAATATCTACAACTGTCAGCCGTGTTTCAGCTGTATCGTGGGTCGCGGCGCGTATGGCGGTGTCGCGCAGGCTTTCGTCGAGGTTGGCGATGAATGCGGGCGGCGTACTCCAGCTGCTGAGGCCGATGGCCAGGCAGGCGGACAGGGCCAAAGCGGCCATACGCCCCTTGCCGGGGCGCCTCAGCACAGCAAACCCTCAAGCCCGGAACGGGAGCGCGAGAGGTGTCGCGAGGTCTTCAACGTGTCCAGTAGGTCGCGCCGACCGCGTTGATCTGCTCTGTTACCGCCTTCTGGTAGAGATAGGCTGCCTGGCTGCCCTGCGGGCCGGCCAGGGTGCCGCGGATGTACGTGTCAGACTTCATGAAATCGCTGGCCATCAGTCCGCTGGAGCCGACCGAGCCGCTTGCTTTTACGGTGGTCTGCAAGGTCGCGCCGGTGAGCGTCATGCCGGTCTGGAAGGTTCTTTTCGCAAAATCGATGTTCAGGCTGGCGTTGCTCGCCACCGCGTTTTCAAGCACGGCACCGCTGGCCGTGCTGGTGAAATAGCCTTCATGGTCGCGCAGTACAAAACTGGCTGTGCCTTCGCGCGGTAGCGTGGTTGCTGCGCCCGCGCCCTTGATCAGGGCAAACGGTCCCAGCTGCGAAATCAGGCTGCCGTCGCTCAGCATGGCGTCGGTGACTTTTGTATTCGCGGGAAGATTGGCCACGGCCGTCCAGCGTCCCCAATTGACCAGCCTCGGTGCATCGGCCGGCAGGGTCGGGTCTGGTGTGGGCGGCGGAGTAACGACAACAGGCGGCGTGGGCGTAGGGGCTGGCGCGCTTTCCGGGGTAGGCAACTGCCCGGCCTGCGGGCCGCGGTCGGTCGTCGGGTGGCCGGAACCCTTGCCGACCAGTTCATCCACCATCGGCGGCGCGATGCGATCAGGGGCAAGTGAGCGTGAGCGCACATCGAGCTGTTCCGGCCGGGTCTGGCCGCTGTGGATTTGCAAGATGGCGTCCGGTGTATGGGCGGAAAGCTCCACTGCGCCGGAGCAGGGGCCGCTGCCGCTGGGCGCGCAGTCGCCGCCGAAGCCGCTCATGGCAATGGCGCCGCTACGCACCGTTGCCCGGGAAATAGCGGAATCCGTATAGACGGAGAAGTCGGTGCCGCGGATGCCAATGGCGGCAACTGGCGTGTTGAAGCGGAAATGCTCCTTGGCCTGTTGCACGCCCTGGCCCGACACGGCCCGCGCCACGCCACGCAGCAACTCGATCTTGGCGCGGGTCTCCGTCGGCCTGGCCGGGTCGTACTGGTACTGGGTAATCTGCGCCTCGGTGTTGGGGCGAAGGATCAGGAAGCCGCGATCGGCAGTCCGCAGATAAAGGTAACCATCCGGACCAGTGATCAGGCGCTCGCCCTCCTGCACCGCATCGCCCGCCCGCAGGGCACGCGCCGGGGTGCCGGCCTGCACCTTGCCCGCGACGAATGTGACCTCTGCTGCGGTGCCGGCCCAGGCGCCGAAACAGGCCGAAACCAGGGCGGCTGCGACCCCAGCCTGCCGCTGGAGAAGGAGACGTAAAGCGCTATGCATGATAATGCCTGCCTTTGAATATGCTTCATTTTATTGCAGGCGCGGGGTCTACGCGAGCCTCGAATGGGCGTGTGATATATTGCCGTGCTATTTTTACTCGGCGAGGCATGCCTAGACCATGGGTTTGCAGTCGCAAAATAGGCAATCTGCGATTTTGTGATGGTGGTCACACCGTGGCGAAAGTACCGCCGGTAATGTGCGGCTTGTCGTTCGCTCCGGCGTGGCAGTCCATAGTCGAGTGAATATGCCCTAGCATTTATTTGTCTTAACTCGGAGAAGCTATATGGCAACGCAAGAAAGCCTGGACCTGGTCCAAAAAATCTACATCGCTTACTACGGTCGTCCTGCTGACCCGCTGGGCCAGTCTTACTGGGCTGACGCGATCGACGCTGCCAACGGCGACGCCGCTGCTGTGATCAACGCTTTCGGTACCTCCACCGAAGCCACCAACATCTACGGCAACCTGGGCGCTGCTGCTGCTGTCAACAACCTGTACAAGCAGCTTTTCGGCCGTGACGCCGATGTCGCTGGCCTGAAGTACTATGTCGAAGGTCTGAACGCCGGCACCTTCACGCTGGCCGGCATCGCGCTGACCATCGCCAACGGCGCCACCGGCACCGACGTCACCACCCTGAACGCCAAGATCGCTGCCGCCAACGCCTTCACCGCCGCGGTCGACACCACCGCTGAAATCATCGGCTATGCCGGCGCTGCCGCCGCCACGCAGGCCCGCACCCAGCTGGCGACCGTGGTCGATGCTGCTTCCCAGACCACTTACGTTACCAACGTCGACACCAACGTTGCCAACGTCGTGAGCACTGGCTCTAACAGCCACGGCGACTCCTTCACGCTCACTCAAGGTCTGGACACCATTCCCGGCACTAACGGTAACGACACCATCAACGCTTACGCTTTCAACAGCGTGACCGGTGCCGACGTGACCACCCTGAATTCTGTTGACACCATTGACGGTGGCGCTGGCAACGACACGCTGAACATCGAAGTCAAGACTGTTAACGGCAATACCTACAACGGCTCGCTGCAAGGCACTGTCAAGAATGTCGAGACCATCAACATCGACAACACCGGTGCTACTGCCGCTGCTACCACGCTGAACAACGCTAACAACGCTGTCGACGCCTCCAAGTTCGTTGGTGCGACCGCGATCAACCAGATCTCCAAGGCTGCCAATGTAGAGAAGCTGGCTGATGGCACGACCGCTGGTTTCAAGGGTGTTGCCGCGACCGCTCAGGCTAATCTGACCGTAACCGCTGCTGATGCTGCCGCTACCGCCAAGGTTGCGCTGGATGCTGTGATTGGCGATGCCGCTACCGGTAATGGCACCGTTGAAAACCAAGCCGTTCTGACCGTTGAAGGCAAGGCGCTGAACAGCGTGACCGTTTCCGGTACCGTTGCCCAGGCTGACACCGCTGCTGGCAAGGCTGCTGCCTCTCTGAACCTGACCGTCAATGCGGGTACGGCCGTTACCTCCGTTGCTGTGAACACCGCAGTCAAGACCTCCTTGACGGTTGGCAACGTTGCGAACAACACCGCTTCCGTCAACACGGTGAATGCATCTGCCTCTACCGGTGGCATCACCTTTAATGTCACCAACAATGCTGTCGCTAACGCTACGGGTATTGCCTCCCTGACGACTGGTTCTGGTAACGATGTGGTTGGTCTGGACACGCTGTGGAGCGCCACGACCACTGCCGCTTCCGTTACGACGGGCGCAGGCGACGACAAGATTTACGTTGATCTGTCAAATAACAGCGGTAACGGATACACCGCTGCCACTGTTGCTAGCACCGTGACCGTGGATGCTGGTGACGGCAACGACACCGTTACGCTGAACCGCGCTGCAGACACCAAGGTGACCTACACCGTCAACGCTGGTGCAGGCGATGACAAGGTCGTGCTGTCTTCCGGTCTGTCTTCCGTTGCTACGACGGACGTGATCGATGGCGGTGCTGGCTCCAACACCATCGTTATGGCCGGTCTGACCCCGGTCGCTCAGGACTACATCGCTCTGAACGACACCTTGAAGAATTTCCAGTCGATCGAGTTCACCTCTGCGGCTACCGTTGATGCTTCCAAGATGACGGGCTATAAGTCTTTCACCTTCGATGCGGACAACGCTGGTAACAGCACGATCACCAAGGTTGCCGCTGACCAGTCTATCGTTGCTTTCGACACGCTGACCGCCACTGCTGCCGGTTACACCGCTGCGACGGCGAATGCTGCCGTGATCTATGGCGGCACCCTGAACATCACTGAAAAGGCTGATGAATCGGCTGTCACCGCCAGCGCTGACACGGTCAACCTGACGGTTGCTGCTGTTGCAACGACTAGTCATGGTAGTGCCGCCAATGTGGGCTCTGCCCTGAATGGTGACGTCAAGACCGCCGTCGTTACCCTGACCAACGCCGTTGATGCTGATGCTGCTGGTACCACCCTGCACGACAACATTGCCAGCATCTCCATCGACGCCAACGACACGAAGGCTGACAATAACTTCACGACTCTGGGTGGTCTGACCTCCCTGACCCTGAAGGGTAACGGTTCGGCTCAGGTCACCAACGAAGCAACCGGCAAGCTGGCAACGGTTGATGCTTCCCAACTGGGTGGCACCTACACCGTGACGGCTGACAACCACACCAAGGGTGCAGCTACTGCTGGTCTTTCTTACACCACGAGCAACGAAGCAACTGTCGAAACCATTACCTTGGGGAGCGGTAAGGACTCGCTGACGTTCGGCGCTAGCTTGGGTTCTCTCGGCTCCAGCCAAGCCCATACCGATACTGTGACTGGTCTGAATCTGGTTGCTGGTTCTACCGCGGGTACGCTGGACTTCGCTAAGTCTGACTCGATCACGGTTCTTAATGTTGCTGCTGCTAATGGAGCACTTGTCGATTTCGCCAAGTACGACCTGACGACTGCTCAGCAAGCTAAGACTCTGGGTCAGGTGCTGACTGACATCGTTTTGGGTGAAGCCAACAACACCGCTGCTCACGTGACCTTCCAGTATGGCGGCAATACGTATGTGTTTGCCGATCAGGCCGTTGGTAATGGCGCTGCCGTTGGTCAAGTTGATGGTTCTGACGTGCTGATCAAGCTCACCGGCACGGTTGACACCACTCTGCTGGCGCTGGCTCTGAACGGTCAAGCTTAATCGCTTGAAAGACTGGCACCTGCCCTTTGGTAGGTGCTTAAGGTGAAAGCCTGTAAAACCCCCGACTCTCACGAGGAGTCGGGGGTTTTTTAGTTGTATTTTTCAGCATGACGGTATAGCTGTAGGCAACTCCATCTGGAAATAGCGTGGTAAGGCGCCGTCGCCTGGCGGAAAAAGTTCGGCGTCTCAGGAGACGCGCCTACCAGGAAGGCTCACGATGAATATTCAAGTAGTTCCCAATGATCTTTTTGTAACGCGGATATGGCAATTTGAATTGGGTGGGTTGGCGGAAAACTTTGCCGCATGGGAGCGTGCTATTCGTTCATGGCGTGCCGAGGCGCCTTTGCCAGCAGGGCGCTCAAACAGAAGTGGATGGAATAGCGCGCCAACGCTGTTCGATCAGCCCATATTTGCCCCTTTGCGAGACATTGCGCTTCAGTGTTTCAGGCATGCCATTACCGAAATGAAGCCCACTAAAGCCATTAGTTTTGGCTTGCAAGCTTGGGTAAATATGCACGACACCGGGGGGCACAATATGCTTCATGCCCATCCGAACGCACTTTTGTCTGGTTGCTTTTACTTGACCGTTCCTGATGGTAGTGGAGGCATAGTGTTTCGCGATCCCCGGCCAGGGGTCGTGCTCACCTCATTTCCAGGTTCAGGTTGTAATTGTTCAAACGACGTTGGGTGCCAACCGAAGCCCGGACAACTGTACGTCTTTCCGCATTGGCTTGAGCACCGGGTCGAAACCAATGCATCTCAAGAGTCACGTATTGCAATTGCGATAAATGCTGCGGAGACAAAGTAATTCTATTTCATCAAGAGAAGCCTCGAAGGCTGGGTAGATGTCGCCTAGATTGCTCTGCTCATGTGGACTAATGGTTTTATATGAAAAATCGCACTACGCGATAGAGTAATCCAATTTTTAATAACAAAAGGCGTGCTTAACGCCAATAAATGATTGTGCTGAATGACGAAATACATGCACTGCGTGGCGGACTACCTGAAGTGTATGGCTCAGGTTTTTGGCATGTAACTAAAGCATTTGGCGTTGTGGTTGGACGTATTGGAGTTCTTAAGTGTGCTCTAGGCGCTGCGTGGAGAAAATCGGTCAGCCAAGACTGAACTCTCTACTTCACATTCAGCATTGCTGACGCCCGACCTTAAGACGGTGGAGGAAGCGCAGTAGCTTGAGGACGTCCTCCGCTCCGGTACATCTTCAAGAATGCCTTTCGGGTTATGTTGATGTCGGCGTGCTTCGGACTGGTATTGCCTCCCTGGCGACCGCCGCTTCCGTTACGACGGGCGCAGGCGACGGCAAGCCGGGTGATCCCGGCCATGGCCGGGATCACCCGAAACTCGCCTCGAACACAAAATTCCTGACACTCCCGTTTTTCATATGGAAGAATGGTTTCTTCACCTGAAAAAATGATTCCCCATCATGAAAAACTGTTTTTCCCATCTGTCAAACGTGTTTTGTCATATGGAAAAAACACTGCGTCACGCCACAAACCGATTTTTTCACATGACAAAAAGTGTGCGACACGCCGCTGGATGATTCCGACACATGACAGAATGCCTGCGTCACGTGTCGGAATGGTTCTGGCATGTGGCTGAACGTTTTCGACATATGGCTGAGGGATTGGGTGGCGTATCCCGCTGGTTTTGTCATGTGATGCAGCACTTTTTTCATATGAAAAAACCTTTTTACCATATGAATAGAGGGTTTTGTGGCGTGAAAGAATGTTCCGGCGGCGTGGCTGGCGAACTGTTCGTACGCCTCCACGGTGAGCCTTGTGCCTGGCTTGGCCTGGCGTGTTTGGGCGAATGAGTTCGCCCCCACTGGGGGAGAGAAGCCCTGCGGTGCTGCTGGACTTTGGGATAGGCTGGGGAGGAGGCTGCGGCCAGGTGCTCAGACCCTCTTGATGACCTGAACTTGGAAAGCGCGCAGTGCACACTGAGGCTTGGTGTGGGGGTTTAATGCGGTTACCATCTTCACGGTGTAACAAGGTGGTGGCAATCACGTGGTGATTTTATAACCGTTCTGGATAAGGATGTTTCGGTGCCTGCACAAGATTACGTTAATGAAGTTCAGCAGCTTTATATTGCCTATTTTGGGCGCCCGGCTGATTACGCAGGCCTGAATTACTGGGCCCAACAGTTTGAATCGGCGAGCGGAGATGCGAGTCGGATTGTTTCTGGCTTTGCCAACTCTCCTGAATCGCAAGCGTTGTTCGGACCAATGGGGTCAATTCAAGCGCGTGTAACGGCTATTTATGAGCATGTTTTGAACCGTGCTCCCGATCCTGCTGGCCTTGATTTCTACGTAAATGCCGTATCGAATGGTTTGTCTCTGGGCATGCTTGCACTGGAGGTGTTGAAGGGTGCGAGCGGACAGGATGCGCCGTTGATCCAGAACAAACTGGCGGCAGCCAACAACTTCACCAACCAAGTCCGTCAGTATGAGGGTGACACCGCAGCGGCTGTGGCGCGGACCTTCTTGTCGCAAGTAACCAGCGATCCCAATGCGACGAGTTCGTCGAGCAGAACAATTGCGGGCTATGTGCATGCCACGGAAGACGCGACCTCCAACCCAGGTATCTTTGCCAACCACCTTGGCAATGGTGTGCTGAGCGATTTGAACGTGATGGAGCCCTACCTGACCGATCCGGTCGCGGGAACGGCTAGTCCGACGTTTACGGTGACTAATAATGCGGGCACGCTGGCGTTTGGTGGTACTGCGGCTGGTGACATCACCTTTACGGTTGCATCTGACGGTACAGCAACTTTTGTCCGTGGTGGTGTAACAGCATCCACGACGGTGGCAATTTCTAACATCACTTCAGCTGGCGGCAGTACCATCAAGCTGAGCGCGAATGCCACCGACCTGTCGACCACCGATGCGACGACCCTGGAA
>NZ_JAYSDK010000024.1:0-52619 GCF_041914405.1 Zoogloea sp. | reverse complement strand
CACAGCGGCCAACCTGGTGGCGCATCACAGCTACACCGACGCCACGGCCTACAAGCTGAGCGCGAATGCCACCGACCTGTCGACCACCGATGCGACGACCCTGGAAGGCATCACGGGGTTTGACGCCAATGGCCACACCTTCACGGTGCTGGACACGGCGGCCAACCTGGTGGCGCATCACAGCTACACCGACGCCACGGCCTACAAGCTGAGCGCGAATGCCACCGACCTGTCGACCACCGATGCGACGACCCTGGAAGGCATCACGGGGTTTGACGCCAATGGCCACACCTTCACGGTGCTGGACACGGCGGCCAACCTGGTGGCGCATCACAGCTACACCAACGCCACGGCCTACAAGCTGAGCGCGAATGCCACCGAGACCGCGACTGATGCTCATACCCTGATTGGCCTGACCGGTTTCGACGCCAATAGCCATCTCATCACCGTAAACGCGGACGGTACTGGTAGCTTGGATTTCTCATCCTTCACCGGATCACTTGCCATTATTGGTGATGCGAATGCCAACACCATCGCCGGTGGTGCTGGTGCCGACCAGCTGACTGGTGGTGCTGGTGTGGATACGTTCGTGTTTGCGACTGGTGACTCCACGTTGGCAAACATGGACACCATCACCGACTACCGTGCGGCGGGTGGCGACAACGCAGGTGCGCTGGATCTCATCGACCTGACGGGTGTTTCGGCACAGGTTGGAGATGCAACCGGTGTGGTCTTTGATTCTGTAACTGACTTCGGCCCTGGGACTACACTGGCTCAGACTTTGGATGCGGTCGCATCTGCGAATTCGGTAAACAACGGCACGTATGTATTCACCAACAATGGTGACACCTACGTCTACATTGAGTCAGCTGGTGGTGCCAATACCTACCAAGCGGGAGATACCGTGATCAAGATCATAGGGACTCCTTGGGTAGCGGGTACCGATGTCGGCACCTTGGGTGTCGACGGCATCGTCGTCGGCCCCTAATTTTCCCCGGAGACGCCGCCTACCCCTGTAGGCGGTGCTGGTGAGAACCTCGGAGCCCCTGCTGCCCAAAAGGCAGTGGGGGCTCTTTTTTGTGCGCTCGACGCCGTCGCACCCCGACCGCTCACCGCCTTAACATCCTCGTGGCCGACCTCCGCCGAGGTCACGCCGACACCGCGCCCCTTCCGGTTCCCGCCGGACGGGGCGCTTTCTTTTGTCCCGCTGACGAGGAGTCAGATGTGACTCGTTTATTTCGCCTAATTGTTATGGGGCTGCGCTGCTCGCAATCACCCCTGCCCAGCCATCTCAGCCAGTTTGTCCGGCTGGCGGATGATCAGGCGGCTCATGTCCTTTTCGACGATCCCTTGTGATAGCAGTTCGTTGAGGGCTCGGGAGACGGTTTCGCGGCTGGTGTTGATCATGATGGCGATTTCCTGCTGGGTGGGCAGGGTTTCGATCTGGATCAGGCCGCCGGGGGAGACGCGCGTCAGGCTGGCGAGGAGTGCGTAGACCCGCTGGTAGGCGTTCTGCATGCCGAGGAGGGTGCGGATGTCGGACAGTTGCCGGATGCTGCGGGCGAGGTGGGCGAACATCATCGCGGCGGCGCTGGGCTCTTGGTAGAACAGTTCTAGCGCGTGTTCCTTGGGGAGAAAGGCGACTTCCGAGTGACTGAGGGCGATGATGGACGCGGAGCGCGGGAGTCCGTCGATGACTGCGAGTTCGCCAAAGAAGGCGCCGGGGCTGATCAGGTTCAGGCCGACTTCGCGGCCGTCGGCGGTGACGCTGGTTGCCTGCAGCTGGCCGAACAGCAGGAACAGCAGTGCGTCGCCTTTCGAGCCTTTCGTGACGACGGTTTCCCTGCGGGCAAACGAGCGTACCGTCATCACCTTGGACAGTCTTTCCAGGGTGGCGGGGGATGCCTGAGATAGCAGTGGGATGCGTTTAAGGACATCCTGGGAAAGGGTCATGTCTCTATCTGGTTTCTTTTATCTGGCGAGATGCACGCAATACTATAGGGCATAGTGCAGCGAGCGTGGCGCTGCAAAGAAAAACGCCCGGTTGCCCGGGCGTTGGAAGGGGCGCTAGGCAGGTCAGACGCTGGTGTGATTTACCTGAGTGTACAGGGTGTCAGTAGTGTCTGCGTAGAAGCCGGTGGTGGTCCCTACCAGCGTAACGTCACCGGTGGTCCAGTTCAGGGCGCTGACCTTGGGGTAGTAGTAGTCGGTGCTCTTGTTGATGACCGTGGCGGTGTAGGCGGCAGTCTTCTCGTACAGCAGGAAGTCGTTGGCCATATTCGGGTTGGTGCCCTGGTTGGATTCGTACACGAACAGATGATCGCCGCTGCCGGAGTACATGGCCACGGTGTTGCCCTTGACGGACACGTCGTCGGTGCTGATCGTGTAGCCGCTGCGGTTCTGGATTGCCAGCTGCTTGTCGACCGTGAAGGTCGGGTTCTTGCCGGTGCTGTCCATGCCGATGGTGAAGAACACCTGGCTGCTGTCGTTGTTGACGACGAAATGGTTGTTGCCCAACGCTACCGGCGTGCCGTAGGGCAGGTTGGTGTCCAGGGTGGCCAGCGGGGTCAGGGTGTTGTCGTAGATGTAGGCGTTGTTACCGTTCCACACCGCCAGCGTGTGGTCGCCAAGACTGGTGATGGTATTGGCATAAATGGAGGTGGTGCCCTTGGACAGCACATTCAGGTTGCTGTCGGTAATGACGACTTCGCCGCTGTAGCCGAGCAGGGCGATCTGGCCGTTGCCCATCTGGGTGGCACTGATGAACTTCTCGTCGCTGCCGGTGGAGGTCGCATTGTCGAAACGACGCTGGCTGACGGCAGTCAGGGTGTCCTTGTCGAGCACCACGGCGAAGGCGTCGTAGCTGTCACCGATGACGTTCTCGCGGCCATAGACGAGGATGTTGCCGTTGCTCAGCTGTTTGACGCCATTGATATCTACGTAGGTGCTGGAGCTGTTGAGGTCGCCGAGGGTGACAACCTTCTGCAGGTTCAGGTTGCTGTCGAAGGTGGCGAGGTAGGCGTCGCTGTAGTTGTAGGTGCCATAAGCCACCACCTTGCCATCGTTGAGGGCTACCAGGTCGCTCAGGGTTTCGTTCTTCAGGCCGGTGGAGCCGAAGTCGATCGACTTGGCGGGCTTCATGTCAGCGCCAAGTTTGACGATCCCGACGTCGTAGGAGCTCTGGTAGTTGGTATTGGAGTGGGTGACGGAGGCGTAGCTGCCCAGATATATGGCATCTTGGCCGAGCAGTACGTCGGTGTTGTTGTACGAGAAACTCTGGTAGTCGTACTCCATGCCCTTGTAGATGGAGCCCAGCGTGCTGTTGATGCTGTTGGTGATTTCGGTGCTGCTGCTGGTGGCGGTGACCTTGCTGAGCAGGTCGCGGGTTGCCGTCAGCGCGCTGCTGTCGTAGAGGTGATCGGTGTTGGTGCTGTGCAACTGGTCGGTGAACTGCTTGCATGCTGTTAGCTTCTGGCTGATCAGCGCGGCGTCCGAGTTGGTGGCGCCGTTCAGGATGGCCAGCGCAGCGCCCTGCAGCGTGACGTGGCCGTTGCTGACCTCCCCGGCCCAGTAGTTGAGACCTGCGGTATCCGGCGCGCGGTTAAACATCTGCTGGTAGATCTTGGTGATCTTGTCGCTGGCGCTAGCGTTGCCATACAGGTTATTCGACTCCACCGAGTTGCCAAAAGCGTCGATGATGGCGGCCAGGTTGCCGCCGTTCTGATCGAGGACACTGGCCCAATATTGCTGACCTGCGTAGTCGGCTGGGCGGCCGTAAAATGCGATGTATGCTTTTTGAACAGTGTCCAGGCTGGTTTGCGTCGCCACGATTGTTGTCTTCCTTTTTGTTGTTAAAGCGGTGCGTTGGGGCAATGGATTGCTAAATTAGCATTATTGGATATGCTGAACTGTTCTGCGTTTTTAGCATATTCAAGTGATTTTGAGTGTTAAGGTTTTGTGAGCATTTTCACGTTCAATGCATCATCTGACAGTGTTTTGCACCTGAATGGAGAATTGGGTGGCGGAGAAAGATCAGCGTTGGGTTTCGCTGGATGTATTGCGTGGGCTGGCGGTTCTGCCGGTGCTGCTGCTGCATGCATCGGAAGTCATGGTGGCCATGCACGGGATGGGGAACGCATTGCAGCGAAGTTGGCTGCATGTGCTTTCGGAGTTCGATGCGGGACGTTTCGGCGTGGCGTTGTTCTTTATTGTCAGCGGTTTTGTGGTGCCGTTCAGCCTTCCGCTGGGGGGCGGGGCACGTGTCGGGACGACGCTGGCGGGTTTTGCATTGCGGCGCGCGGCGCGCTTGTACCCGGCCTATTGGGTGAGCATCCTGCTGTCGGTGGTGTGCATAAAGCTCTACCACGACAGCATTCCACTGGCCGAGTACAACTGGCATCTGCCCGCGTCCAATGTGCTGATGCTACAGCGTTTCGTGGGATGGCCCGATCTGGAGGGGATTTATTGGACCTTGCAGATTGAACTGGTTTTTTACGTTTTGTGCGCGGGGCTGTTTGCGCTGGGACGTCTGCATGGTTCCAGAGTGCCGGCATGGCTGGTCCCTGTGTGCGTGATTGCTTGGTGGCATTGGAAGACGACGCTGCATCCGGTGGTGGCGGAAACCCTGCGCCATTTGCCACTGATGTTCATGGGGGTGCTGCTGCGACGGGTCGTCGATGGCCAGGATCGCAAGACGGATAGGGTCGTGCTGGTCGCGGGCGCTTTGTTTTACTGCGTGGGCTTGCCCTTCTCGCTAATGTATGGGGCGTTGCTGTCCGGTCAGATCGAGGGGCCGTTACGGGCCGCCTTCCCGTTTGCAGGGGCGCTGGTCGTCTTCGCGTGCGGGGTGTTCGTGTTGCCGCTCCGTACCCGCTGGCTGGCCTGGGTGGGACGTATCAGCTATTCGGTCTATCTGGTGCATCCCGCGGTCATGTATGGCGTTGCGAAGGTCTATGAGAGCCGCTGGGGTAGCGGACATGGCGCGATGACGGCCCTGTTCTGGACCATCGGGCTAACGCTCGCGGCATCGGCAGCGCTGCATCAGGTGGTGGAAAAACCGGGGATCCGTGTGGGGAGTCGATTGGTCAAGCGTTGGTTCGCACCGCAGCTGGCCGGCGCTCGGCGGGCGCCGGCTGCGGGTTGAGACGTTGGCTTCAGTCGAACAGGTCGCCGATCGCGTGCGGGATGAAGGCCTGCCCGGCGATGAATTCCGCGGATAGCGCGCCTGCCCGGTGTGCCATCTGGCAAGCCAGCCAGCGGGTGTGCCAGGAGGGCAGTCCGGATCGGCACAGATCGAGGAACCGTTGCGCGTAATGCTCCGGGGCGTGTGCGGCCAGTTGGCGGGCGCCGGCTTCGCCAACAGCCTGTGCCTGGGCGGGGGTCGCAGTAAGGCGGCGGAGCAGTTGGTCGATATCCGCTGCCTCGTGCTCGGGACGGATCTTGAAGACGCTCGCGTCGGGCAGGCTGGCGTACCAGCCGGTGTCGGTGACCGCAGAGGCCAGCGCCCGCGACCAGATGCGGAGCTGGCTACCTGATGCTTCGCCCATGCTTGGGTAGCGTAGGTTTAGGGCGAGGTGGGCCTTGTCGAGCAGGTTGTCCAGTGCTTGGTGGCTGACGAATCCGTGTAGCTGAGCCTGGCCGGCTAGTCCGTGTCGGGTCAGCCGTTCGGTGACGAGGTTGGCAGCCCACAACTCGCCGCATATATCCAGCCGGATGCGCGCGCGTACGGGGCTGGCGGCCCAGGCGTCGATGAATTCGAGCAGGCGCCGGTTGGGGCCTGTAAAGCCGAAGGAGATGATGCGGAGGGGTGTGCCGTCCGGCCGCTGGGCGCTGACTGGGGTCGTGGCTTGCGGGTAGGGCAGGGGCAGGGTGTGGATGGGCACAAGTGGGAGGCGCTGGGAGAGCTCGGGCTGCAGGCACGGGTTGTGGGTTAGCACGGCGAGCGCACCGTCCAGTACGGCCTCGCAGAGGGGAAACTGTTCGGCGGCGATGGCGGGTGACAGCCTGCCGGCATTGACGGCGAGGGCGGCCTTGTAGCCGTGATCGCCGTACAGGCCGGCCATCAGTTCGATGTAGTGCTCGCTCTGTTGCGGGGTGTCCCGGTTGCCATGGACATTCAGCATGCCGCAGACGAATTCATGGACCGCGAAATCGTGTAGGACGACCAGCCCGGGATGGCGCTGCGCCGTAGTCCAGATCGCGCCGTGAAAGTCGGCGTTGTTGCCGATGTGATAGACGTTGAGGTCGGCCTGGTTCAGTTCGGTGGGGCCGAGGTCACGGATTGCCCGTACCGGGTAGGGGAAATCGACAGGTGCCTCCGGTCCGTCGTGGCAGAACACGACCTCTGCGGCCGCCGCGAGATGAGGCGCCAGCCGTGCAGTGTAGTTGGCGATGTCGGTGCGGGCCGGCGGCAGTGGCGAAAACCAGTGGATCTTCATGATGCGAGTAGGGTGTCCACGACATTGCGCCAGCTGACGTTGCGGGCGGCATAGAGGGCCTTGCCCTCCCGGCCCCAGCGCTGGGCACGGGTCCTGTCGGACCACAGTTCGTCCATGGCGGCGGCAAGCGCCTCGGCGGTGGGCGCGCAGGACAGGCCGGTCTGTCCGTTCTCGACGAATTCCAGCGGGCCACCGGCATCCTCGGTGGTGATGACGGGCTTGGCGGCGAGCATCGCCTCAAGGGTGATGTAGCCGTAGTCCTCGTCGATCGGCGGGTAGACCACGCCCATGCTGCGGGCGTAGAGGCTGAGCTTGTCTTCTTCGCTGACGCGGCCGGCCCAGGTGATCCGCGAGGCGACGCCGAGCCGTTCGGCGAGCGCCTTGAGTTCCTCGCCATAGGCCGGATTGTCTGCGGCGCCGGCAAAGACCACGCTGACGGGCTGCCGGGTGTGGGCCAGTGCTTCGATGACCAGCGATTGGCGCTTGAGCGGATTGAGGCGGCTCGGGAAATACAGGTAGGGCTCTGCGTCGGCATTGTAGAACGCCTCGGCATTGCCGGGGGGGTGATAGAGGGGCTGGCTGTCGATGCCGCAGAAGTGCTTGAGGCGGCCGGCCACGTTGCGGGAATTGGCGTAGATAGCCTTGGCTTCAGGAATGTAGCGGCGGTCAGCCTGTTCGATCGCTCCGATGACGGCACTGCCCTGTTCCTGATGAATCAGGTCGGCATACAGGGGGTGATTCTTCAGGTCGTAGGCGGTGCGGTGCTGGTGCAGGATCCACAGTACCTTGTTGGGGTGTGGAATCAGGTAGGCCGGAAACTTGAGGCCGATGACCCGGTCGATCTTCTCGCCATTGGCTTCTTCCAGGTCGAGCAGCCGGCAGGCGAGGATATGGTCGATGATCTTGGGGGCCGGGTACCACTTGAACGGGATGGCGACCATTTCCGCTTCCACGCCGCTCTGGCGTAGGGCGGCCAGCAGGTTTTCAGCGTGGATCTCGGCTCCGCCGCGGATGAACGGCACCTGGGTGGTGGCGACGACGACTTTCATGGGTGGGCAGTAAGGCGTAAGGGGTTAGCGGCGGGCGATGAGAGCGTAGTCCTGGCCGATAAACAGGCGTTCGAGCAGTTCGGCCGGGATGCCGGGCGGAAGCGTGTCGTAATTTACGTTGCCGCGGGGATGGAGGCGCAGGATGTCGACGCTGGCGAAACCGTGACTGAGCACCCGGAAACGCGTCGGCTCGGGCGGCAGAGGGTTGAGGTGGGTCGGGTCGTTGTAGAAGTTGCAACTGCCGACGATGAAGTTCTCGGGGTTCGGCGTCTCGAGAATGAGCAGCCCGCCGGGGCGGAGCGCATGCCGTGCCGAAGCGATCAGGCGGTCGAGCAGTTCGCCCGGGATGTGCTCGATCAGGTGAAAGGCGGTGATCAGATCCAGGCTGCCGGGGGACTGGCGTGCCATGTAGGCGACCGCGTCGTCGTTGAGGACGTCGAGCTGCTTGCCCTGGCACAGCTCGCAGACCACCGGATTCAGGTCGACGCCGCGCGCATTGAAGTGCTGCTCGCGCATGAGCTCGAGCCATTCGCCCCGGCCGCAGCCGATGTCGAGTACCCGGACACCTGCGTTTAGGCCGGCCTCGGCGAGTACGGGCAGGTAATCCTGCGCGAACTGCGCCTTCACGTTGGCAGGATGGCCGCGGAAGTGGTCTTCGAAGGCGACGTAACGCGCCGCATCGTTGCTGGTGACCACCGGGGGCTCGGGCAATGGGGCCGTTGGACCAGGCGGTGCCGTCGGCAATTCCATGGCGGTAGAAGTGCCGCGGTTGATGAGGAACTGGATCCACTGAGCCTGCATCTGGATCGTGCTACGGCTGACCCGCAAGTCGTCTTCCAGGTTCGAGATGCGGGCTTCCATGCGTTTCAGGTAATGAACGTCCTGGGATAGCCGCTGATTTTCCTGCTCATGGGTGGCCACCGCGGTGGTGAGCTGCTGTATATCTCGTGTGCTGGTGGAGTGCGCCGTGCGCAGGAATGCCTCGACTTCGTCCAGGTGCTCCTGCAGGTGATCACGGGACTGGGTCAGTTCATGGCTTATGAACCATTGGTTCCGCGTGTAGAGCTGCAGGAAGTCGCGCCATGCATTGAGCTGTGCGAGCCCGGCGGTGCGTTGTTCCCGGAACAGCAGTTCGTAGAGGCGGAGAACGAGCTTTCTGACCGGTTTGAAGCGGAGCAGGGGGAGCCGTTCCAGCCGGCCCGGCAGGCTGGAGCGTACCTGGTACTTGTTGGCCGCCTGGTCCAGGTGGGATTCGATCAGTGCGATTAGCCGTTCCATGTCCGGCGCGCTTGAGCGGGCATCCTGTCCGGCGGTTCGTCTGCGCTGTTCAAAGGCTTGCAGGAAGGCTTGTGCTGCCTGCTGCTTCAGTTCGTTGTTATGCATCAGTCAATTCTCTTGGCATTCCGGTACGTGCCGGCCTGCGCCGTTCAGTCGGCTGCGATGATAACCCGCTACCCGTACGCTTCGCATCGGGCGGGCGCGGGCGCACATTGATTTGATATAGTCTGGGCGCCCTCATAACTGACTATTTCGAGCTGTCGGCCGGCGTTTGAGTCGTGTTTGCCGGATGACGACGGGTAC
Organism: Zoogloea sp.; assembly: GCF_041914405.1. Lineage (NCBI taxonomy): Bacteria > Pseudomonadati > Pseudomonadota > Betaproteobacteria > Rhodocyclales > Zoogloeaceae > Zoogloea > Zoogloea sp. Next base: position 43,552 of record NZ_JAYSDK010000024.1, on the reverse strand, counting down.
TGGATCTCCATGCGTTCTCTCAATCTGGCTTACGAGCCCAGGCTGGACCACATCCGCTGTCTGGCGGCGTCAATGCTGTTCCTGTTTCATCTCTATCACTTGAACTACCTGCACTGGCAGCCGGCGGCGGACCGGCCATGGCTGGCGCTGCTGGTCGAGGGGCATACCGGCGTCGGCCTGTTCTTCACGCTGTCTGGCTTTCTGTTCATGTCGATCGCGCTGCACTACGATCACCTGAATTATGCGGACTTCGTGCGCAACCGGTTCCTGCGCATCTTCCCGCTTTTCGTAACGGTGTATTTCATCGCCATCTCGGTGAGCCGCGACCGCTTCAATGCCCAGGATTTTCTATATCTGTTCTTCTCGAACCTGGGACAGGCTCCGACCTCGAATTCCTTCATCACCGGTGCGGCGTGGACGATTTCGGTGGAGTTCACCTTCTACCTCGTATTTCCCTTCTTGGCACGCTTTGCAAAGGAGCAGGGCGCGCCCTATCTGCTCCGCCTGCTGGTGCTGATGCTGGTGTTCAAGGTGGGCGCCTATTTCGTTACCGAGCACAGTACCCACATGTTTTATTCGACCTTGCTGGGGCGTTTCGACCAGTTCCTGATCGGCATGCTCGCGGCGGTGCTGTCGGTGCGCTGGAAGCCGCAGCTAGCACGCAGCGGGGGGCCGTTGCTGATCGCAGCGGTGGCCCTGGTCGTGGCGGCATGTACGGTGCAGGCGCGTTACGCCAGTTATTTCCTGCCGCAGCCGAAGCAGGTCTTCTGGATCTTTTGGTCGTTCATCGAGTCGGGCTGCTGGGCGCTGTTCATCTGCGCCTGGCTCGTTGCGCCGCTGCGCATCCCAGGCTGGCTCGACCGTGCCCTGTGCAGGGGCGGCGAGATCAGCTTCTCGTTCTACCTGCTGCATGGCCTGGTGCTGTTCATCCTCCACGAGTTGTTGGGCGAACTAAAAATAACCGGAAGAGTCTGGCTCGACGGCGGCGTCCTGGTGCTGATTGCCTATCCGCTGGTGTGGATCGTCGCCAGCCTGAGTTATCAGTCTATCGAGAAGCCTTTCCTGACCCTGCGCCGCCGTTACGGAGAAGGGGCTGTCTGAGGTGGGGGCAGCCCGGCATGGATGAGCCGCCTGCTTGGAGCGCGTCCGTGCTCAGGACGAAGTACGGGGTTCGGCCGCCAGCAGCTCGGGACGCACCTCCAGCATCGCCACACCGGCGAAGTGGTAGTCGCTGCGTTCCGCCACCTGGAAGGTGATGGCCTGGTCCCACCAGTCGTAGTTGTCGCCGATGTGGGTGTGGGCGCTGTGCAGCGCCAGGGTGACGCTGTAGCTGCCCGGGCCAAGGTTGCAGGCCGGCAGGCGGAAAGCCAGACGGTGCCGGGCCGGCCCCGGCTCCACGGGAAGCGGCAGGCCGAGGTGGAAGGTGTTGGTGCCGAAGATGTCGTTGCCCAGGCGGTCGCGGATCATCATGCCGAGGGTCAGCTCCTCTAGCGGTGCGTCGATCCTGAAGTCCACCTCCAGACTGATCGGCGTGCCGGCCGTGAAGATCGTGGCCGGTTGGCCATTGACCAGGATCTGTCCGTCGAGCAGCTTGGCTTCGCCGGTGCCGGAGCGGGTCTGCCCGCCCTGCTGGGCGATGTGCTCGCCGTGTTCGTCGGCGCGTGCTTCGTCCAGCGCGATTAGGGCGTTGTAGTAATCGAAGATCTCGTCGGGCGAGGCGTCCATCGCGATGCCGCCCTTTTCGATCAGGATGGCGCGGTCGCACAGGCTCTTGATCGCCAGTGGGTCGTGGGACACGAACAGCAGGGTCACGCCCTGTTCGCGGAAGCGCCGGATGCGCTTGAAGCACTTGTGCTGGAAATAGGCATCGCCGACCGACAGGGCTTCGTCGACGATCAGGATGTCGGGTTGGGCAGCGGTGGCGACGCTGAAGGCCAGGCGGACCTGCATGCCGCTGGAGTAGGTGCGGACCGGGTGGTCGATGGCTTCGCCGATTTCGGCGAAGGCCTCGATTTCGGGCATCAGACGGATGATCTCGTCGCGCTGCAGTCCGAGCATGTAGCCGGCCATGAAGACGTTCTGACGCCCGGAGAAATCGGGGTGGAAGCCCATGCCGAGCTCAAGCAGGGCGGCGACGCGGCCTTCCAGCGCGACCTGTCCCTCATTGGCCTTGGTGGTGCCGGTCAGTACCTTCAGCAGGGTGCTCTTGCCGGCGCCGTTGCGGCCGATGATGCCGACGGATTCGCCCGGACGGATGCGGAAGTTCAGATCGCGCAACACCCAACGGGTTTGGTGTTGAGGACGCCGGCTGAGGCCGAACCATTCGATCAGGCGGTGATGGGGGGCGGGGTAGTGCTTGAAGCACTTGCCCAGGTTGCTGACGCTGATGGCACCTTTCATAGTTCGTCCAGGATCTCGAATTGCAGGCGGCGGTGGATCAGCGTGGCAAGCATCGCCAGTGCGACGACCCACAGGCAGGGCGCGGTCAACTCGCTGACAGGCGGGAGCTGCATTTCAAGCAGCGCGCGCTGCGTGAAACCGGCGATGTGGAAGAAGGGGTTGGCGCGTACCACAGGGAGGGCCCATTCCGGTAGGACCGAGGCGGGATAGACGATCGGTGTGCACCAGAACAGCAATTGCAGCCCGGTCCCCAGGAATGGCCCCAGGTCGCGGAAGAACACGAACAGGAAGGACAGCGCATAGCCCAGGCAGCCGGCGATCGCAGTCGTCAGCAGCCAGCCGATCAGCAGTGCAAATAGCCCGGCGATCGACAGTTGAGAGGAGGCGGCGAGGAACAGCACGAACAGCACCGTGATGATGGCCCAGTTGATGCTGCCGGAGATGACCACGATGGCCGGCAGGGCGAGGCGCGGAAAGCGGGTTTTCTTGAGCAGCCCGGCGTTGTCGATGAAGATGGACTGGCAGCGCTGGGTGATCTCGGTGAACAGGTTCCACAGCAACAGCCCCGAGCACAGGTAGATGCTGTACGCGAAGGGTGTGTCGGTGCCGGGCAGGCGCGAGTGCATCACGTTGGAAAAGACCAGCGTGTAGACCAGGATCATCGTGATCGGTGGGATCAGGAGCCAGGTCGCGCCGAGGATGGAGCCTCGGTAGCGCAGGTGGAATTCGCGCAGGACGCTGGCGAGGATGAAGCCCCGATGGCGCCAGATTTCCTTGGCGTGCAGATGTATTTGCATGGATGGGTCGGGTAGGAAGGCTAGGTTGCCCAGTGGCCCAGCGCGGGAATGTGCCAGAGCCCGATTGCGTAAATAACCCCGATAAGATTGGCGAACTGGTCGTGCCAGCAGAAGCCGCTACCAAAGTGTTCGTCCCAGATCTCCTTGGCGTAGCCTACGGCCAGTGTCAGTACTGCGCTGGTCCAGGCATCGAAGCCTGCAGCCATGAAGAAGAGCTGGATGGCGAGGCTATAGAGGAAGTGCTTCTGTTTGTCTTCCTCGCCCGCCCGGACTTTCAGGTAGGTGATGAGCCTGCGGGGCAGGGAGGCGGCAGGCCGCTGAACGACTTCGGGATGACTCATGCTGCCTTTGCTCGGGCCGGAGCAAAGGCAGCATTATATTATGAAGTCCATTAGTATGCGGACCCCTGAACCATAGTCCTGCGTGGCTTCCGGATATTCAATGCGCGTATTGCATTTCTACAAGACTTTCCTGCCCGATACGACGGGGGGCGTTGAGCAGGTCATCCGCCAGTTGTGTCTGGGAGGGCGTCAGTACGGTATTGAGTCGCGCGTGCTGACCCTGTCCCGCAAGGACGGGCCACCCGAGGTGGAGGTGGACGGCATCCCGGTGACCCGCCTGCCCCAGTGGGTCGAGATCGCCTCGTGCCCGATGGCGTGGCGGGGCCTCGGCGCCTATCGGCGCCTGGCCCGCTGGGCCGACGTGATCCATCTCCATTACCCGTGGCCGTTCGGTGATCTGGTGACTCTGCTGGGGCCCCGGCGTCCGATCGTCATCACCTACCACTCCGATGTGGTGGCCCAGCAACGCCTGATGCCGCTCTACCGGCCACTGAAGAACCGCCTGTTCGAGCGGGCGTTCCGGGTGGTGGCGACGTCTCCCCAGTACGCGATGGGCAGTGCGGTCCTGCGGCGCTGGGAGTCCAAGCTCGACGTCGTGCCGCTGGGCATCGATCCGGACTCCTATCCTCAGCTGGACCCGCAGCGGCTCGCAGCCTGGCGCGCCCGGCTGGGCGAAGGCTTCTTCCTCTTCGTCGGGGTGTTCCGCCACTACAAGGGCTTGCCCTTCCTGCTCGATGCCGTGAAGGGCACCGGGCTGCAGGTGGCGATGGCTGGCGAAGGCCCGTTGTGGAACGGGGTGGCGGAACAGGTGCGGGGCTGGCCGAACGTGCATCTGCTCGGGCGCGTCAGCGACGAGGACAAGATGGCGCTGTTGTCCTTGTGTCGTGGGATCGTCTTCCCGTCCCATCTGCGGGCCGAGGCCTTCGGCGTGTTCCTGATCGAGGCTGCGATGGTCGGCAAGCCGATGATCAGTTGCGACATCGGCACCGGGTCGAGCTATGTGAACGTTGACGGAGAGACCGGATTGGTCATCCCGCCGCAGGATCCCCTGGCGCTGCGCAATGCGATGCAGCGACTGGCTGACGATGCATTGCTCGCCGAGCGACTCGGGCAGGGCGCGGCCCGCCGGTTCGACGACTTGTTTCGCATGACCAAGGTCAATGCGGCGTACGCGGCGATCTACCGCGCCGCCTGCAAGGCGTCGGCATAGACCTGCACTGTCGCATCCACGCAGCGGTCCCAGCTCATGTCGGCGGCCCGGATCGGGCCGGCGCGGCGCAGGCGGTCGCGCAGCGGGTCATCCTCGAGGAGGCGCCGAAGGTGCTCGCTGAGGCTGGCCACATCCGTCGTGTTGCAGGTCAGGGCCGCATCGCCAACCACCTCGGGGAGGGACGATGCGTTGCTCGTCAGGGTGGGAATGCCGGCCGCCATCGCCTCCAGCGCCGGCAGGCCGAAGCCCTCATAAACGGACGGATAGGCGCAGGCCCAGGCGCCGGCATACAGGGCTGGCAGATCCGCTTCCGGGACATAGCCGAGGCGGATCACGTCGCCGCGGCTTTCCAGGGCGCGCAGGCGCTGGCTGATGTTCTCGTTGAGCCAGCCGCCTGCGCCGCCGACGACGATGGGATGGCGCCTGCGCACGCCGTCGGGCAGGCGGGAGAACGCGTCGAACAGGCGCAGCAGGTTCTTTCGTGGCTCCAGTGTGCCGATGGCGAGAATGTAGTCCTTGCCTTCCAGGCCGAACTTGCGGCGAACTGCTTGCGTTTCCTCGGGCCGCATCGGATGAAAGACCGGGTCCACGCCGTTCTTGACGGCGACGACCTTGTCGGGTGGCAGGTCGAAGTGCTCCAGGACTTCATCGCGTACGAACTCGGAGACGGTGATGATGCGTGCCGCCCGTGCGAGGCTGTCGGCAAGACCCCGTTCGAGGTGCTCGACGGCGTCGGGGCGATGGAACTCCGGGTGGCGTACGTGGGATAGGTCGTGCACGGTGACCACCAGTGGGTAACGGACCCGGGCCGCGATGTAGCGCGGTTCATGATAAACCACGTCCTTGGTGGTGGGGGCCTGGCGGCTGTGCTCGCGGGCGTTGCGGACGTGTTCGTAGGTGCGCCGCAAGAGGTTCTGGAAGGGGAGTTTCTTGGCCACCCGGAGCCAGCGCGGCTCGCTGCCCAGGCGGCTGGCCAGGTCGACTTCGCGGCCGCCGGCCAGGGTGTCCAGGCGCTGGATGCGCGGGTGGGCTTGCAGGCCGGTGGCCAGTCGGAATGCGTATCGCCCGATCCCGGTTAGAGGTGGGTAAATGCAATCGGCATTAAGTAGAATATGCACGCCATAGACCAGGAAAGCGGAGAGGCGGAGAATGTTATCTGATCTGCGACGCAGATTTGTCGCGTTAATGTTGCCGGTGTGCTGGGGATGCGTGCTGGTGCCGGCCCTGGCTGGAGAAGCTGATGCACCGCCTCCGCTGCTGCTCGCGGAGGTGATGCGGGGCGATGTGGATGTCACGCGCTACTGGGTTAGCGAGAAGCTGGATGGCGTGCGCGCGGTGTGGGACGGGAAGGTGCTGCGCTTCCGCAGCGGTCGCTTGGTCAATGCGCCGGCCTGGTTCACGGACGCCCTGCCTCCGGAACCGCTCGATGGTGAGTTGTGGATGGGGCGCAGGCGTTTTGAGGCGTTGTCAGGCATCGTACGCAGGCAAGTGCCGAGGGACGAGGATTGGCGGCAGGTGAAATTCATGGTTTTCGAGCAGCCCGGCGGTGGCGGTGACTTCACCGCGCGGATCGGGGTTTTGCGCGGGCTGGTGAAACAGACCGGGGTGCCGTGGCTGGAACTCGTCGAACAGTTCCGCGTTACCGACCGCCTGGCGTTGAAGGCGAAGCTGGATGAAATCGTCGCAGGGGGGGGCGAAGGGCTGATGCTCCATCGGGCGGACGCGCCTTATCTGACCGGCCGCAGCGATGCCCTGCTCAAACTCAAGCCCATGTGGGATGCCGAAGCGACAGTCGTGGCACACGTGCCGGGACGTGGCCGGCTGACCGGCATGATGGGGGCCCTGCAGGTCGAGACGCCGGAAGGGATGCGTTTCGAGATCGGTACGGGTTTTACCGATGCGCAGCGTCGCGACCCGCCGCCGGTGGGCAGCCTGGTGACCTACCAGTATCGCGATGTGACGAAGAACGGTGTGCCGCGTTTCGTGAATTATCTGCGCCGTCGGGAGGAGCCTTGAAAGCCGCGTCCGTGCTGGTGACGGGAGGGCGTGGTTTCATCGGGCGGCGTCTCGTGCGCAGTCTGATGGAGGACGGGCAGGACGTTCGAGTGCTGACGCGCGGGTTGACGCTCGGCGAGAGCGAGGTCCAGGGCGACCTCGCCGATCCGTCTGCGCTGGCGGCCGCCTGTGCAGGGGTCGCGACGGTCTTTCATTGTGCCGGCCATGCTCACGCCTTCAAGGGGCTCAAGGCCGCGGACGATGCGCGTCATCTGGCGGTGAATCTGGAAGGTACCCGCCGGCTCGTCGATGCCGCGGCTCAGGCCGGGGTGCGGCGCCTGGTCTTCCTGTCCAGCGTGAAGGCGATGGGCGAGCCAGGCGATGCGTGCGTCGACGAGACATGGGCGCTGCCGCCGGATTCGGCTTATGGTCGTGCCAAGCGGGCGGCCGAGGATGTCGTGCTCGAAGCCGGTGTGCGGTATGGCATGCATGTGACGAACCTGCGTCTGGCCATGGTTTATGGGGCCGGTGGGCGTGGCAATCTGGAGCGGATGGCGGCCCTGGTCCGGCGGGGATGGTTCCCACCGTTGCCGGACAGTGGCAATCGGCGCTCACTTGTGCATGTGTCCGACGTTGTTTCTGCGATGAAAAAGGTTGCCGAGGAAGCCGGGGCGGACGGTGGAACTTACATCGTGGCCCATCCTGAGCCGGTTTCGGGGAGGGCTCTTTACGATGCATTGAGGGACGCACTGGGGATGCCCGCGATTGGGTGGGCCGTGCCCCGTTCCCTGTTGGAGGGACTTGCCCGTGTGGGAGATGCCTTTGAGACTGTTGGTCGCCGCAGGTTGCCATTCGACAGTGAGGTGCTTGAGCGGTTGCTGGGGGCGGCTTGCTATCTGCCGACGAAAATCGAGCGGGAACTGGGGTGGCGGGCAGAGATTCGGCTGACCACCGGGTTACGCGAGATGCTGAAGGTTTCCTGACCGGCGGGAGACTAGTCGTAAGGGGGGGAGCCACAAAAGAGGGGCTCTGCTGGTGCCGCCGTCGCAGTCGCTGTACGTGTGGGTTCCGATCGTGCGCTCGCGCTCGACGATCGCGACGCTCTTAAGGTCCGCCCACTGTTGGGCCTTTTTGAGTCGCTGCACCGCATCGCATGCCCAGCAGCGGCGGACTTCCCTACGACCATGGCCATAGTCAATGCTTTCACTCATCGAGCGTGGTCACAGTGCTCCGCCCACGCCGCCCTGGGCGAGCAGGAGTCAATCGGCCGATCTAGCGTCGAAATGCTGCCTTGAACTCATTGGGGGGCGGCGCGGCAAATACGCGTCCGAAGGTGTCACGCGCCGGGATGCCGTATTCAAGGGCCAGCCAGCCCCGCACCCCTCCACCGTCAGCAACGCCGACAGATGGTGTTTGACCTGCCGGGCATTGCACAATTTTCGGCCCGGTGATCAGAGGCTTCCTGCCGATAACACTGCAAATGGCACTCGGAATTCGGACATGCTATTTATTTTTTATTGTCCTGTTTTCCTATGAAGGAACGATCCGGATGCCCGAGGAGGCGAATTAATTTTCCCGTCTCTGCTTAATGAAATGAAAAATCACCCGACGATTGATGTTGTTTCAATGCTATTTATTTTTATGGTTTTTCGTAGTTGCTTATTGGCCGAAAACAAAATCACAGTTTTCGTTTCATTATTTTCATTATTGCTGCCGCGATTTGATTCTATTTCGGTCTGGTTCGATTTGAAGCGCCGGAGCGCGGTATTTTCTCCATCCAAACTGTTAAATTTTGGGTGTTTGCACGGGATGCAGCATGGCTATAGTGTCCAGGTGTGCGGTGTCTGGCTATGATGAACGTGGTCACGAGGGGCGCAGACTTCACTGACCGATCCTTCCCCAGCTTCAACCGGTTTTCTCGAGTTCCAGGTGCCATGCCGATGTGCGACGACGTCGATCTCCACGCCTCGATGCGCCGTTGCGGCGAAGGCGGCCAGGGAATTGCGTCCGTCATCCGTGGTGGCGGGGAAAGTGACGATCTGATCATGGCGCCTGGTACTCCATCATGTTGCGCGCGCTAGCCAGGCTCATCGTGGCGGCGGCCATCCTGCCGTCCTGCTCCGTCCATGCCGAGGACGCGGCGTCCCAGGTGGCGGACTGGCCGGTGACGTTCAAGGGCTTCGGCACCCTCGGGGTGGCGCGGTCGGACAGCAATGACGCCGAGTTCGTGCGGGATCTGTCGCAGCCGCGCGGGGTCTCGCGGCAGTGGACGACCCGCAACGATTCGGTGCTGGGCGTGCAGATGAACCTGCGCTTCGGGCCGCAAACCGAGGGGGTCTTGCAGGTGATCACCCGCTATCGCCCGGAAGGCAACCACACGCCGGAAGTGTCCTGGGCTTTTCTGCGCCATGAGTTCTCGCCGGATCTGCAGGTTCGCGTCGGGAGGCTGGCGCCGGAGATCTACATGCTGGCCGATTCACGGCTGGTCGGTTATTCGAACATCGCCATTCGCCCACCGGTTGATTTTTATGGTTCGCTGGTGTTTGCGTATTTCGACGGCGCCGACGTGATGGCGAGCACTGGCTTGGGGGATGGGGTGCTGCGCGCCAAGCTGTATGGCGGACGCTCTCCGGAAAGAACCGGTTTCTTCGATCCGGTGACCTGGGACATCAGGGGATCGCAGCTGTTCGGCGGTTACATGGATTATCTGAAGGGGCCGTGGCAGTTGCGGGTCACCCACATGGAGGCGAAGTTCTCGTCGCCCGAACTGCCCCTCAATTACCTGATCAATCGCCTGATCGCCTCGAGTCCGGCGTTGGCGCCGCTCAAGTCGATCGCCCCGGTCGATCTCACCGGCCAGTTGCCGGAGCTCAGCACCGTCGATACCCGCTCCCGCTTCGATTCGGTGGGTGTGGTGTACGACAAGGGGGCGCTGCAGCTCCAGGGGATGATCGGCCGGATCAAGCATCAGAGCGAGTCCTACGAGGACAGCCGGGCCGGCTTCGTGCTCGGCGCCTACCGCTTCGGCGTGCTGACGCCCTATTTGGGGTATTCCTGGGTGAAGAGCACGCCGGCCCGGGTCACCACGGTGCCGGCCGGCCCCTTCGGGCCTATCTTGAATGCGCTCGGTAAGGAAATTGTCGCGGTCACCCATTTGCAGCAGCACACGGTAACGCTGGGGGTGCGCTGGGATTTCCGGCCCAACTGGGCCCTCAAGCTCCAGGCCGATGCCATCCGCGGCAGTACCGATTCGATATTCCTGTTTCGCGGTCCCAACGTTCATTGGGACGGGCACATGAATGTCGTCAGTGCCGCACTGGATTTTGCCTACTGATCGGCCATGGCTAAGCTGCGCACCTTCCTGTTTGCCCTGCTGGCCTTGCTGGCACCGACATCGGTGCTGGCGGAAGTGGTCGTGGTGGTGGGGGCCGGCAGCGGCATCAAGTCGCTGACGCAGGATGAGGTCATCAACATCTTCCTCGGCCGTTACCGGAAGCTGCCGTCGGGGGGGCTGGCGAGGCCCTACGACCTGCCCGCCAGCGACGAGACGCGCACGGCGTTCTATCGCCGCCTGGTGGACAAGAACCCGGCCGAAATCAGCGCTTACTGGGCGCGTCTTTATTTCTCCGGCAAGACCAAGCCGCCCGAGGTCAGCCCGTCTCCCCAGGAACTCATCAAGGCGGTGGCCAGCGTCGAGGGCGCGGTGGGCTACGTCGAACGCAGCCAGGTCGATGAGCGGGTGCGGGTCGTCCTGTCGCTGGGGAATCCATGAACGCGCCAGAGGCCAGCGCAGCGGGAGCACGGCAACCCGTCATGGCGGGCCTGTGGAACCGTGGCATCACGGTGCATGCGGCGGCGGTGACGGTCATCGCCTTCCTGGTCGCCAGCATCTTCTCGATGACCTACACCGCCCACGTGACCGGCGAGCGGGCCACCCGAACCATCGAGGCCCGCCTCGAGCGCCTGCTGGGAACCGTGGAGAGCGCCCTCAAGGTGGTGTGCTACGTGCAGGACCGCGAACTGGCCAGGGAGGTGGCCCAGGGCCTGATGAGCAATCCCGAGGTGCTCAGCGTGGTGATCCGCAGCGATGCCGAGCTTCTGGCGCAGCTCGACCGCGGGACGGCCGGCCGCGGCGCTGAGGCCAGCCACGTCAAACCCATCACCCGGCGCATCGGCTCGCCGTTCAGCAAGGACAAGACGATCGGTGAGATCACCCTGCTGGCGGACGGGCAGGTGGTGGCCGCCCTGCGCGAGTCCGATATCCGCCTGGCCCTGCAGCAGCTGGCGCTGCAGCTGCTGTTCGTGCTGCTGGTTCTCGTCGCGGCCTTCGGGCAGTTCTTCATCCGCCCGTTGCTGCGGATCTCCTCCGACCTGAAACGCAAGACCCCCGGCGACCGCCAGATGCTGTCGGTCCCGCGCGGGCATGAGGGCACCGAACTGGGCCAGCTGGTGGCCGACATCAACGCGCTGTCGGACCGGCTGGCCGACGCCATGGACGAGTCGGAGCGGGCGCGGCAGCTGGCGGAGGCGGCCTCGGAGGCCAAGGGTACCTTTCTGGCCAACATGAGCCATGAGATCCGGACGCCGATGAACGCGGTGCTGGGGCTGGCGCGTATCGGCGCGCGGGACAGCCCGGATGGGGCCGGGCGGGAGCACTTCCGGCGCATCCTGGCGGCCGGGGAGCATCTGCTGGGAGTGCTCAACGACGTCCTGGACTTCTCACGCATCGAGGCCGGCAAGCTCGACATCGATCCGGCCCCCGTCAGCCTGAGCAGCTTGATGGCCGAGACCGGCGAGCTGGTGCGGGCGCGCAGCCAGGAGAAAGGCCTCGATCTGGTGGTGGCGTCGGCCGAAGGCTTGCCGGCGTGGGTCGAGGGGGATGCGTTGCGCATCCGGCAGATCCTGGTGAACCTGCTGTCCAACGCGATCAAGTTCACCGCCAGGGGGCGGGTGTTGCTGGCGGTCCGTGCCGAAGGCAGCGAGCTGCTGTTCGAGGTCGCCGACGAAGGCATCGGCATGACCCGGGAGCAGCTCGGGCGGATCTTCCTGCCCTTCGAGCAGGCCAACAACCAGACCACCCGCAACTTCGGCGGCACCGGGCTGGGGCTGGCGATCTCGCTGCGCCTGGCGCAGCTGATGGGGGGGCGGATCGAGGTGCGGAGCCGGATCGGGGAGGGCAGCTGCTTCAGCCTGCGGCTTCCCCTCGTCGAGGCCCCGGCGCCCGAATCCGGCGCGGCATGCCCGGCGCCGGAGCTGCCGGCGGCGCAGCGGCTGGCGGGCCTGCGGGTGCTGGCCGCCGAGGATGTCGAGCTCAACCGGGTGGTGCTGGAGGATCTGCTGCAGCACGAAGGCGCCCACTGTCATTTTGCCGAGAACGGCCGCCAGGCCGTCGATTGCCTCGCCCAGCAGCCCACCGCCTACGACGTGGTGCTGATGGACATCCAGATGCCGGAAATGGATGGCTATGAGGCGACCCGCCTGATTCGCGAGCTGGCCCCCGGCCTGCCGGTGATCGGCCTCACCGCCCACGCGGTGCAGCAGGAGCGGGAGCGCTGTTTCGCGGCAGGCATGGTGGCCCATGTGGCCAAGCCGGTCGAGCCGGACCAGCTGGTGGCGGCGATCCGGCAGGTGGTCGATTTCCGCCTGATCGAGCCGCGCCCGGCTGCGTTGCCGGGCGCACCGGTGCCGGACGCGGCCAGTCCGTCCGGGCCTGCCGGCGCCGGTGTGCTCGACTGGTCGGCCTTGCGGCAGCGCTTCGATGGCCGTCCGGGCCTGATCGACAAGCTGTTGCGCCGGGCGGTGGACGATTATGCCGAGATGCCGGCCACCTTGCGCCGGCTGGGGGCCGAGGCGGACTTTGCCGAGCTCCGCTTCATTGCCCACCGCCTGTGCGGGGTCAGCGGCAATCTGTCCGCCACGTCGTGCCAGGCGCTGGCCATGCGGCTGGAACGTGCCGCCGCGGAGTCCAGCCCCGAGTGCCAGCAACTGGCCGGACAACTGGCCGACGCATTCGAGGCGCTGCGGAGCGAGATCCAGGCCTGTCTCGATCCGGCGGGCGGGCCGGCCGGGCCTATGCGGTCGGGTTGACTTACCTTTTGACAGAGCTTTCAGGGGCGGGGCCGGGCGTCATGCACAATAATGATGCAAGTGCTTATCTGGCTTGTCTCTGCGCCCATGCCCCCGTTCGTCCCTGTCCCATCCTTCCTGCGCAGTGTCCGCAGCCCGTTGTCGCTGGGACTCGGCGGCATTGCGCTGGTCATGCTGGTGGCGACGATGCTCTATTTCGGCCAGCTCATCGCCGAGCAGGCCGTCCGCAATGCGACTCAGGGCCTGCAGGGCAGCGCGGCGATGGCGGCCGACCTGCTGGCGGTGGGCCTGCAGGAGCGGCGCCGGGAGGTCGTGCTGCTGAGCTCCAGCCCGGTGTTGCAGCAGGGGGATCTGGCGGCGCCGGCGATGCGGGCGCTCCTCGAAAAGCATCAGGCGCTGCGTAGCGATTTCGTGTGGATCGGCCTGGCCGATCCGGATGGAAAAGTCCTCCAGGCCACCGGGCAGCTGCTGGTGGGGGAAAACGTCAGCGGCCGCCCGTGGTTCAAGGCCGGCCTGGCCGGCCCCTTCGTCGGCGACGTGCATGATGCGGTCCTGCTGGCCCGCCATCTGGCCAGGCCGGGGGACGCCGAGCCCCTGCGTTTCATCGATGTCGCCGCCCCGATCCACGATGGCAAGGGGCAGCTGAAGGGCGTGCTGGCCGCGCATGTTCCGTGGGGCTGGGTGACCGCGACAGTCGAGAAGGCCATCGCCCGGACCGACGTCACCCGGCCGGAGGTCTTGATCGCCAGCGCCCAAGGTGTTGCGTTGTATCCCTACGGCCGCCTCGGGGCCGTCATCGTGCCGGCGGGGCTACAAGGGGCGCAGGGGGTGTTCGACGAGGTCATCGACGGGGTGCGCTATCTCACCGCTGTCGTGCCGGTGCCGGGCGAGGACAACGGCCTGGGCTGGCACATCGTGCTGCGCGAGCGCTTCGATGACGCGATGGGCGAGCTGCGGGCCTTGCGGCAACGCATGTTGCTGATCGGGCTGGCGGTGGTGGTGGTCTTCGTCCTGCTCGCCTACCAGTTTGCCGTCCAGGTGGCGTCCCGCACGGGGGAGCTTGAGGCGTCGCGGGGCGGCTTCCAGCTGCTCGCCGAGAACGCCTCGGACGTGGTCTTCAAGGCCAGCCACGACGGTGTGCTGGAGTGGATCTCGCCGTCGGTGACCGGCCAGCTCGGCTGGGCGCCGGAGGAGATGGTCGGCAAGCCCTTTGCCGATTTCGTCAGCCCGGACGACCGTGCCGCGGTGCTGGATTTCCGCGAGGGCTTGCAGCCGGGGCGCTCGGGGGTCTTCGAGGCGCGACTGCGCAAGCGCGACGGCAGCTATTGCTGGGTGTCCGTGCGGATCAATCCCGTTGGCGATGCCGACGGCCAGCTGCACGCCTGTGTCGGCGGCTGGCGCAACATCGATTCCGAGCGGCGCTACCGGGCCGAATGGCTCAACGCCCAGGAGGTGGCGGAGCAGGCCATGCAGCTCACCCAGGAGTCGGAGCAGCGCTTCCGCACCATCTTCGACGAGGCGCCGGTGGGGATCGCGCTGATCGACTCCCGGAGCGGGCGCATCCAAGAGGTGAACCCGAAGTTTGCGGCGATTGCCGGGCGCACACGGGACGAGATGCTGAGGGTCGACTGGATGGCCATCACCCATCCCGACGATCTCCCGGAAGACCTGGCCAACATGGCCCGCCTCAACGTCGGCGAGATCTCCTTCTTCGAGATGGACAAGCGCTACCTCCGCCCGGACGGCAGTCCGGTGTGGATCCGCATGAAGGTTGCGCCGGTGCAGGTGGCGCCGGGGGAGCGGCCGCGCCACCTGTGCATGGTCGAGGACATCACGGAGCGCAAGCAGGCCGAGAAGCGCCAGCAGCAGATCCAGAAGCACCTGCGCGACGCCCAGAAGATCGCCAATCTGGGCAGCTGGACCTGGGATGTGGCGTCCGGCGCCAATGAGTGGTCGAACGAGCTGTTCCGCCTCTTCGGCTATGAGCCGGGGGAGGTCGAAGCCAGCTACGACCACTTCTTCGAGCTGGTGGTGCCGGAGGATCACGCCAAGGTCAAGGCGGCCATCGCCGAGACCTTGGCCGGCCGGGCCACCTACCGGGTCGAGTGCCGCATCAACCGCAAGGACGGCACCCAGCGCACGATCCTGTCCCAGGGTGAGGTCCAGCGCGACGCGGCCGGCGTGCCGGTCAGCATGACCGGGACAGTTCTCGACATGACCGAGCAGAAGCTCGTCGAGCAGGCGCTGGTGATGGCCAAGCACGCCGCCGAGGATGCCAGCCGGGCCAAGGGGGAATTCCTGGCCTTCATCAGTCATGAGCTGCGCACGCCCATGAACGCGGTGCTCGGCATGTCCCTGCTGCTCGAGCAGACCGCCCTCGACGACGAGCAGCGGGCCACCCTGGGCAAGATCCAGATCGCCGGCCGGACGCTGCTGACCATCATCAACGACACGCTGGACCTGTCGAAGATCGAGGCCGGCGAGCTGGCGCTGGAGAACCGGCCCTTCAGCCTGCCGGCGCTGCTGGAGGAGCTGCGCTCGGTGTTCGCGGTGCAGGCGGTCGACAAGGGGCTGGCCTTTGACGTGGTGCCGCTGCCGGAGGGGATTCCGCCGGTGGTGCTGGGCGATGAGACGCGGCTGCGCCAGGTCTTGATGAACCTGCTCAGCAACGCGATCAAATTCACCGCCCGGGGCCAGGTCCGCATGAGCCTGCAGGCTGTGGAGGGGACGCCGCGGCTGCTGCGCTGCGAAGTGGCGGACAGCGGCATCGGCATCCGGCGCGAGGCCATCGACTCCCTGTTCGCGCCCTTCACCCAGGCCGAGGCATCCACCACCCGCCGCTTTGGCGGCACCGGGCTGGGCCTGTCCATCGTCCGCAAGCTGGCCGAGCTGATGGGCGGCCGGGTCGGGGTGAGCAGCGAACTCGGGCAGGGCAGCGTGTTCTGGGTCGAGATTCCGCTGATCGCCGCCGATCCGGCGGCGCTGCCCCAGGCCGAGGCCCGGCTGGATCTCAAGGGCTTCCAGTGGCTGAGCGGGGTGCGGGCGCTGGTGGTGGACGACAGCGAGATGAATCTCGACGTCGCCTTCAACATCCTGAGCCGCCAGGGCGCGGAGGTGAGCCTGTGCATGAACGGGCAGCAGGCGCTGGACTGGCTGGCGATGCACGCCGGGGCCGTCGATATCGTGCTGATGGACATGCAGATGCCGGTGATGGACGGCTTCACCGCCACCCGGCGGATCCGCGAGGACAGCCGCCTGAGCCAGATTCCCATCGTCGCCTTCACGGCCGGTGCGCTGGCCAGCCAGAAAGAGCAGGCCCTGGCGGCCGGTGCCTCCGCCTTCCTGACCAAGCCGGTCGATCCGCAACAGCTGATTGCCACCCTGCGGGCCGAACTGGAGCGCCGCCGCGGCGTGCCACCGGAGGCCCGGCCGCTGGCCCGGGGTGGCGGGGAGCCGTCCGGCGGCTGGCCTGAGATCGCCGGGCTCGACACGGCGGCGGCCCGGCACCGGCTGGGTGACGACGTCGAGCTCTACGTCTCGATGGTGGATCGCTTTCTCGGAGAGTTCACCGAGGCGCCTGCCGATGGGGCTGTGCCGGCGGGCGAGGCCCTGGCGAAGCGCATGCACAAGCTGGTCGGGAACGCCGGCCTGATCGGCGCCGTCGATATCGCGCGGCGCGCGGCCCAGGTCGAGAGCCTGGCCCAGGCCGGCGATGCGGCCGGGCTGGCGCCGGCCTGGCAGGCCCTCAGCGCGGCGCTGGCCGGCTTGCGGGAGGCGGCCGGGCCGGTGATCGCCGCCCGCCAGGACGCGGCCGCGCGGGCCCTCGAACTGGCCAGCCAGGCGGCGGGGCCGGTGGACCGGAGGCAGATCGACACCCTGTGCGCCTTGCTGGAAGCGCAGGATTTCGAGGCCGGGGCCTGTTTCGACGCGCTGGCGCCGGCCTTGCGCGCCCACATCGGCGCTACACTGTTTGACGAATTGGCTGGCTGCATGGCCCGACTGGACTTCAGAGGGGGGCACCAGTTGCTCAAGCCCTATGGAACCGGGGAAACCGACCTGCCGACATGACCACCAAGCCGCTGATCCTGATCGTCGATGACGCGCCGAGCAATGTGCAGGTCCTGGCGCACATCCTGTCCGACCGCTGCAAGGTCAGTTTCGCGTTGTCCGGCGAGCAGGCGCTTGAGTTCATCGCCCGGACCCCGCCCGAGCTGATCCTCCTCGACGTGCAGATGCCCGGCATGGACGGCTACGAGGTCCTGCGCCAGCTGAAGGGCGAGCCGGCGACCCGTGACATCCCGGTCATCTTTGTGACGGCGATGAGCGACTCGGCCAGCGAGTCCGCGGCCCTCGCCGCCGGTGCGATGGACTTCATCCACAAGCCGATCAATCCGGACGTGGTGCGGGCGCGGGTGGACGTGCAGCTGGCGCTGCGGGCCAAGGAGGTGGCGCTGCGGCTTTACAACGACAAGCTGGAGGAGCTGGTCGCCGAGCGCACCACGGCGCTCCGCAAGGCCCAGCTGGCGGCCGAGGCGGCCAGCGTCGCCAAGACCCATTTCCTTGGCAACATGTCCCATGAGCTGCGCACCCCGCTGCACCAGCTGTCGGCGATGATCCATCTGCTGCAGCGCACCGAGCTGTCGGACAAGCAGAAGAACCTGACGGACAAGATGGTGCCGATCCACAAGCGGCTCATCGACCTGGTGGACGGCATCCTCAAGCTGACCGAGCTGGAGTCGCGGACCATCGTGCTGCGCGAGGAACCCTTCGATGCCGGCGCGGTGGTGGAGGAGGTGGTGGAGGAGAGCCAGGCGCGGGCCACGGCCAAGCAGCTGCAGCTCGTCGCCGACGCGGACGCGCTGCTCGGGCTGGTGGTCACCGGCGATCCCGCCAACCTGCGCATCGCGCTGCAGTGCTATCTCGGCAACGCCCTCACCTACACCGAGAAGGGCTCGGTCTGTGTCGTCGCGACGCGGGAGGCCGAGGCGCAGGATGCCTCGGGCGGCCTGGCCGCCGTCACCCTGCGCTTCGAGGTGCGCGACACCGGCATCGGCATCCCGGCGGACGCGGTGCCGCGCCTGTTTTCCATCTTCGAGCAGGTGGACAATTCGCCGACCCGGCGCTTCGGCGGCACCGGCATCGGCCTGGTGACGGTGAAGAAACTTGCCGAGGCGATGGGCGGCACGGCCGGCTGTTCGAGTGAGGTGGGACAAGGCAGCCGCTTCTGGTTCACGATCCGGGTCCGGTGTGCCGGAGTCATTCATGCTGATTCTGTTTGACGTCCTTGTCCAGCAAGTATCCCGCGATCGCTCCGAACCGGCCGACTAGCGCAGGTAAGCCCTAATCCGTGGGGGCGAATTCATTCGCCCGCAGGCGTCATTGAAGGGACGGAGGGCGAATGAATTCGCCCCCACTGGGTGCGTGCGGCACGCCTGGCCTGAACAGCAACCGGCCTACCGACATCTGCTTCTCCTTCAGGGGCTTCCGGCCGGCGTCACCGACAGCGAGCGGAGGGCTGACGCGCCCTTACCTGGCAATTAGGCGCGCATGCCCTACAACACAGGGTGTCCCCCTTGCATCAGGGGGTATGCCGGCCCGCCGGATGGCCGGCGCCGACAGCGACCGTGGAGGTACTGCCAGATGGATACGCTCGCTACCACTAGCCCCAGCAATGTGGTTCAGGATCCAACCCAGACCCTGCAGCGCTTCGATCTACTCGACCTGCAGCAATACACCCAGGAGAAATCCTATTCGACCAATGCCAGCAAGGACTTCCATCTGTTCTATGTGGGCCGCGACGATGTCCATGAGATCCTCAAGCATGTGCTGTCGCGGGTCAGCGTTTCCCTTTACATGAACATGTTTGGCTTCGACGACGATGAGCTGAACGACATCCTGATGACGCTAGCAGCCGATCCGGGAATCACGATGATGATCACCCTGGACAAGAGCCAGGCCGGCGGCGTGCACGAGAAGAAGCTGCTCGACTCCGACATGGCCCGCAATCCGACTGCCTTCAACACCTACTTCGTCGTCGGCCAGTCGGCCACCCACCAGATCAGCCACACCAAGGGCTTCGTCGCCGATGGCAAGGTCGGTGGTGAAGGCTCCACCAACTGGTCGGCGTCCGGGGAGGGCACCTTCGTCGTCAAGGGCAAGGCCGGGGGGCCGGGTTACAAGGCCCAGAACAATACCCAGACCATCTTCACTGATCCGGATGCGGTGAGCCGCTTCCAGACCGAGTTGATCGCCGAGCACATGGCTGCCCGTCACGGCTGAGTGTCTGGATTGCAGCAGGGATGCCGCGAGGCTGCGCATAAGCCAGCAACGGGCGGGCATTGCACGGCATGGCGGCCTCTGCGCCTGGTGTGAGGCGGGAGCGGGCGTGCCTGCCATTTAGCGGGAAAGTAGCGGGAACGCAGGGAGCGGGCGTAGCGCTGGCGGCGAGAAACGCCAGCATGGCGCGGATTTTGCGCTGACGACGGGCTGTATCCCGTCCGTCAGAACAAGACAAGGTCCCTGTCCATGATGCCCCGTGCGCGCCGTTTTTCGCCCAGTCTCCTCGCCCTCAGCCTCGCTTCCGCCTTTGCCGGATCTGCCATCGCCCAGCAGGCGCCGGCCAAGGGTGACGGCGGCGTCGATCTCGACACCGTCATCGTCACCGGCACCCGTGCCAAGGGACGCACCGTCGCGGCATCCCTGTCGCCGATCGATCAGCTGAGCGTCAAGGATCTGGAGAGTACCGGTACCACCGAACTGGCCACCGCACTGGCCCGCCTGCTGCCGTCGCTGAACTTCCCACGCCCGTCCGTCACCGACGCCACCGACTCGGTACGCCCGGCCCAGCTGCGCGGCCTGTCGCCCGATCAGACCCTGGTGCTGGTCAACGGCAAGCGCCGCCACACGACGTCCATCCTCAATTCCAGCGGCACCCAGGGGCGCGGCTCGGCGCCGGTGGATCTCAACGCGATCCCGCTGTCGGCCATCGAGCGCATCGAGGTGCTGCGTGATGGCGCGGCGGCCCAGTACGGCTCCGACGCCATCGCCGGTGTCATCAACATCGTCCTCAAGCGCGGTGCCGAAGGGGGCGGCGTGGAGGCTTCCTATGGTAAGTACAAGGAAGGCGACGGTATCCAGAACAAGCAGAGCGTCAATTTCGGTTTGCCCCTGTCCGACCGCGGCTGGCTGCGCGTCAGCGCCGAAAAGCGCGAGCAGAACTCCACCAACCGTGCGCTGCCCGACTACCGCAACCCGCTGGAGCCCCTGTATGGCCAGGTCAGCCAGCGCTTCGGCGACCCGGATAGCGACCAGTCCTCGGTTTTTCTCAACGGCCAGCTGACGATCAACGACGACGTGGAAGCCTACGTCTTCGGCAACTACGCCAGCCGCGACACCCATGCCGCCGGTTTCTACCGCCCGGCGCTGGACAGCCGCAACATCCGGGCGATCTACCCCAACGGCTACCTGCCGATCGAGGCCAGCAACAGCCTCGACCAGTCCCTGGTGGCTGGCCTGCGCGGCACTACCGACGGCGGCTGGCGCTGGGATGTGAGCGTCAATCACGGCACCAACCGCTACCGCCTCAACATCGAGCACTCCCTCAACACCAGCCTCGGCGCCACCAGCCCGACCCGCTTCTTCGACGGTGAGTTGGAAAACACCCAGACCCTGGTCAATGCCGACTTCGCCAAGGAGTACGTACTCGGCTGGCTGGCCGGCCCGCTGACGGTGGCCTGGGGCGCCGAGTCGCGCAACGAGAAATACGCCATTTCGGCGGGTGACCCGGATTCCTATTTCGGCACTGGCGCCCAGGTCTTTTCCGGCTTCCGGCCGGCCGATGCGGGTACCCACAAGCGGGACAGCAAGGCGCTGTACCTGAATCTGGAGGCTGACATCACCAAGAAGTTCAGCGGCTCGGTGGCCCTGCGCGGCGAGAACTATTCCGACTTCGGTGACGCCACCTCGGCCAAGCTGGCCGGCCGCTACGCCGTGACGCCGGCACTGGCGCTGCGCGGCACCGTCTCCAACGGCTTCCGCGCACCGTCGCTGGTGCAGCAGTACTACTCGACGACGACCACCAGCTTCATCAGCAGCGTGCCCTACGACGTGCGCACCTTCGCGGTCAGCGATCCGGTGGCGCGCCAGCTCGGTGCCGAAAAGCTGAAGGCCGAGAAGTCCAACAACTTCAGCCTGGGCTTGCTGTTCCAGCCGAGCAAGGTGTTCACGACCTCCATCGATGCCTACCAGATCGACGTCAAGGACCGTATCGCGCTGTCCGAAAACCTCACCGGCGTGGCGGTGCGCAACTTTCTCGCCGCCAACGGCTATCCCAACACCGACGGCGGGCGCTACTTCACCAATGCGATCGATACCCGCACCCGCGGCATCGATCTGGTCAGCACCTACCGGCTCGACCTGGCCAGCCGTGGCCGCGTCGATCTGAGCCTGGGCTACAACTACAACACCACCGACATCACCCACATCGCCGCCAACCCGGCGATCCTGGCCCAGAACGGGCTGGCGGTGCAGCGCGTCGGCCGCGCCGAAGTCGGGCGCATCACCAAGGGCTCGCCCAACGACAAGCTGACCCTTGGTGCCGACTACGCCTGGAATGCCTGGGGCCTGCGCGGCCAGCTGACCCGCTATGGCGAATTCACCGCCTACCATGCCAGCAACCCGTCCCTCGACCAAACCTTCAGCGCCAGCTGGGTGCTCGACGTGGCGGCCAGCTACAAGCTCAAGCAATGGACCTTCACCGCCGGCGTGGACAACCTCACCGACAAGTACCCCGACCGCCTGACCGCCGCCACCACGCCGAACACCGTGCTGCCCTACAGCCAGAGCTCGCCCTTCGGTTTCAACGGCCGCTTCACCTACGTGAAGGCCGGCTACAGCTGGTAGGCCGGCTGGAAGGCGTCCTACAGGCCCAGCTCGACCCTGTGGGGGCGAATTTATTCGCCCGCAGACATCATTGAAGGGACAGAGGGCGAATGAATTCGCCCCCACGAATTACCGCCATGTGCCAACTGCTTGGCCTGAACAGCAACCTGCCCACCGACATCTGCTTCTCCTTCACGGGCTTCCGGGCCCGTGGTGGAGAGACGGACAAGCACGCCGACGGCTGGGGTATCGCCTTCTTCGAGGAGGGCGGCGTGCGCGTGCTGCACGACCCGCAGCCGGCCTGCTCGTCGCGGCTGGCGGCGCTGGTGGCGGATCACCCGCTGCACGCTACCACCATCATCGCCCACATCCGCAAGGCCACCATCGGGGCGATCCGTCTGGAGAACACCCATCCCTTCTCCCGTGAGCTATGGGGGCGCCAGTGGGTGTTCGCCCACAACGGCACGCTGCTCGACTTCGCGCCGGTCATCGAAGGGCGCTTCCGGCCGGCCGGCACCACCGACAGCGAGCTGGCCTTCTGCTGGCTGATGGAGGGCCTGCAGCGCCGCTTCGGCGACAGCCGGCCAGAACGGCTGGCTCTCTTCGAGTGGCTGCAGGGGGCGGCCATCGCGCTGACCCGCTTCGGCGTCATCAATTTCCTGCTGTCCGACGGCGAGCTGCTGTTCGCCCATTGTTCTACCCGCCTCAGCCACGTGACGCGCCAGGCACCCTTTGGTGACGTGCACCTGGTGGACACCGAGCTCAGCGTCGACCTCGGCCGCAGCCTCGACCCGGCAACCCGCAGCGTCATCGTCGCCACCGTGCCGCTGACCGCCAACGAGCACTGGGTGGCGATGCCGGCCGGCAGCCTGTGGTGCTTCCAGGCCGGCGAACTGGTGGCGATGGCCCCGACGCGGCCCGGCCAGGTGCCGCTGGCCACCGACGATTGCGTGTAGCCCTTTCTTTCCACGACCCCCGCGAGGACCCATGCCCCCCTATCTGCCTCCGCCCGGCCTCGATGCCGGTGCCGACCTGGTTGCCGATAAAAGTGCCAAGCCGCCTGGCCGCCGTCGCTTTTTGCAGGGGGGGGCGGCGCTGGCCGGTGGCGCTGCTGCTGCCGCATTGGCCGGTCCGGCCCGCGCCGCCGGCGACGTGCTGCCGGTGCCGGCGTGGACGCGCAGCCAGGGGCGGCCGGTGGCCAATCCCTACGGCCAGCCGTCGGGTTTCGAGGGGCGGGTGATCCGCCGCGTCCGCGAAGGCGCCCAGCCGACCTTCCCCACCGCCGCGTCGAGCCTGACGCCGCTGGCCGACATCTTCGGCACCATCACCCCCAACGGGCTGGTCTTCGAGCGCCACCACGCCGGTATTCCCGACATCGACCCGGAGCAGCACCGGCTGGTGATCCATGGCCTGGTGGAGCGGCCGCTGTCCTTCAGCCTCAACGACCTGCTGCGCTTTCCGGCGGTGTCGCGGGTGCATTTCCTCGAATGCGCCGGTAACAGCGGCAGCGAGTGGCGGCCGGCGCGCAAGCTCACCGTGCAGTCATTGCACGGCCTGCTCAGTTGCTGCGAGTGGACCGGCGTATCCCTCGGCACCCTGCTGCAGGAGGTCGGCGTGGCGCCGGAGGCCAAATGGCTGCTGGCCGAAGGGGCGGACGCGGCGGCGATGACGCGCAGCGTGCCGCTGGACAAGGCCCTCGACGATGCACTGATCGTCTACGCCCAGAATGGTGAGATGCTGCGCCCGGAGCAGGGCTACCCGCTGCGCCTGCTGCTGCCGGGTTGGGAGGGCAACATCAGCGTCAAGTGGCTGCGCCGCCTCAAGCTCGGCACCGCGCCGTGGCAGAGCCGCCAGGAAACGTCCAAATACACCGACCTGCTGCCGGACGGCAGCTCACGCCAGTTCTCCTTCGTGCTCGACGTGAAGTCGGTGATCACCGGGCCATCCGGCGGGCAGACCCTGAAGAACCGCGGCCGCCAGCAGATCACCGGCCTGGCCTGGTCCGGCCACGGGCGCATCCGCCGCGTGGACGTGTCCATCGACGGCGGCCGCAACTGGGAAGAGGCGGTGCTGCAGACGCCGGTGCTCGACCGCGCGCTGACCCGCTTCAGCCTGCCCTGGCTGTGGGACGGTGGCCCGGCGGTGCTGCAGAGCCGCGCAGTGGACAGCCACGGCAACGTGCAGCCGACCCGCAGCCAGCTCATCGCTGCCCGCGGCACCGAGTCCGCCTACCATTACAACGGCATTCAGAGCTGGCAGGTGCTGCCCAGCGGGGAGGTGCACAATGTCCATGTTTGAACGCAAGCCGCTGGCGGCCTTGCTCGGTGCGCTGGCCTTGTCGGCCGCGCTGTCCGCCTGCCACAGCCAGCCCGTGCGCAACGCCCAGCCCCTTGGTCTCGGCACGCCGGTGGACGCCACCCAGCTGGCCGCCTGGGACATCGACATCGACGCGGACGGCCGCGGCCTGCCGCCCGGTAGCGGCACGGTGGCCGCCGGCCAGCGCATCTATGAGACCCGCTGCATCGCCTGCCACGGGGCCGGCGGCCAGAACGGCATTGCCGACCGGCTGGCCGGCGGGCAGGGTAGCCTCGCCACCAAGACGCCGGTGCGTACCGTCGGCAGCTTCTGGCCCCATGCCACCACGCTGTTCGACTACGTGCGGCGGGCGATGCCCTTCGACAGCCCCCAGTCCCTGTCGCCGGACGAGGTTTATGCGGTGAGCGCCTACGTGCTGCACCTCAACGGTTTGCTGCCGGCCGACGGGCGCCTCGATGCGGCCAGTCTGCCGCGCATCGTGATGCCCAACCGGGACGGCTTCAAGGTGGACGACCGCCCGGACGTGGTCGGCACGCGCTGCATGAAGGACTGCGCGCCGGGCTCCTGAAGCGCGTATCCACCGCGCCGATCAGCAGCTTTCCGTGCGGGCCGGGCAGCAGCGCTGTGGCGGCGCTGCCCGGCCCGCAGCAGCGGGCGGCTGCGGAAGAAGCTCAGGCCGCGGCGTCCTCCGCCACGTCGTCCTGGGTCTGCAAAAAAGCGCGGCGGTAGCTCGACGGGCTGACCCGCGCGATGCGCCGGAAGTGGTGGCGGAAGGACTCCTCCGAGCCGAAGCCGGCCTGCTCGCAGATCGCCGCGATCGGCACATGCGGCGTTTCCAGCAGCTGCTTGGCCAGCGCCACCCTTTCCTGCAGCAGCCATTCGTAGGGCGACAGGCCGGTCGATTCGCGGAATTGGCGCTGCAGCGTGCGTGGGCTCATGGCGGCCCGGTCGGCCAGCGAGGCCACCGTGTGCGGGTGGCCGAGGTGCTGGCGGATCCAGTCGATCAGGCGCGACAGGCGACCGGATTCGTCGGCAGGCATCGGCCGCGACACGAACTGGGCCTGGCCGCCTTCCCGGTGCGGCGGCACGATCAGGCGCTGGGCGACCCGGTTGGCCACCCGGCTGCCGTAATCCCGCGCCACCAGGTACAGCATCATGTCCAGCCCGGCCGCCGAGCCTGCCGAGGTGAGGATCTGGCCGGCATCCACGTAGAGGGAGTCGGCCTCGACCTGGATGCTCGGGAAGCGTCGTTTCATCTTGTCCGTAAAGCGCCAGTGGGTGGTGGCGCGCTTGCCGTCCAGCAGGCCCGACCAGGCCAGCACGAACGCCCCTGAGCAGATCGAGCAGATGCGCGTGCCGCGCGCATAGGCGGCGCGCAGCTGGTCTTGCAGCGCGTCGGGCGGCGGCTCGTCCGGGTCGCGCCAGCCGGGGATGATGATGGTATGGGCCTGGTCGAGGATCTCCAGCCCGTTGGGCGCTTCGAAGCGGATGCCGCCGCTGGCGCGCAGGCTTCCGCCCTCGGCCGAGCAGACCGCGAAGCGGTACCAGTCCACATCCAGCTCCGGGCGCTGCAAGTCGAATATCTCGGTCACGCAACCGAATTCGAAGGCGCCCAGCCGGTCGTAGGCGACGGACACGACGAGCTTGTTTTTATCTTTTATTTTCATATGGATATGAGCAAGGTCTTGGCGCAATGTTGAGGTTGATTGTCCTTTCCTCCAATGCCATGCAGGAATCCTGCCAGGGATAATTTCGGCTCGTTCCGTTCATCGCAAACGGATATCCCGTCAGCACTCCAAGAGGAATCAATGAGCCCCAGCCTCCGTCCCACGACTGCCCTGCTGACCCTGCTGTCATCCGGCTACGCGCTGGCCCAGACCCCGGTCGCCGATCCCGGCGCAGCCGATCCGGCCCAGTCCTTTGATACCGTCATCATCACCGGCACCCGTCAGGCCGGCCTGAAGGCCGCCGACAGCCCGGCGCCGATCCAGATCCTCGATGCCGCCACGCTGAAGCGCAGCGGCCAGCCCGACCTGATCCAGGCCCTCACCCAGAACGTGCCGGCCTTCACGTCCGACGCCAAGGGCGGCGACGCGGCGGCGCTGACCACGGCCGCCCGCCTGCGCGGCCTCAACCCCAACCACACGCTGATCCTGGTCAACGGCAAGCGCCGTCACGGCACCTCCAACGTCAATGTTACCGGCGGCGCCTTCTCCGGCGGTGCCTCGGCCGACCTGAGCCTGATCCCGCTGTCCGCCATCGACCACATCGAGGTGCTGCAGGACGGCGCTGCCGCCCAGTACGGCTCCGACGCGATTGCCGGCGTCATCAACATCATCCTCAAGCGCAACGACCAGGGCGGCACAGTCAGCTTCGGTGGCGGCCAGTACTACGATGGCGATGGCACCAGCGGCAACCTGTCCGCCAACATCGGCTTGAAGCCCCACGAGGACGCCTTCCTGAACCTCAGCGTGGAGACCAAGTACCACGGCCACAGCGACCGCAGCGATCTCGACGCGCGCTTCGCGCCGCCCTATCTGAGCGCCGCCAACGCCAACGTGCGGAATGCGCCGGGCTATCCTTACGTGGGCCGTACCTTCGGCGATGCGGCCGTGCGCCAGACCATCCTGTCCGCCAACGGCGGCATCGACCTGTCCGGCGGTACCGAGCTGTACGGCTTCGCCACCTATGGCGCCAAGCACGCCGAGGCGATCCAGAACTACCGCGGCACCTCCACCGCACCGGGCGTCTATCCCCTCGGCTTCAGCCCGATCGAAGTCCATGACGAAGAGGATTTCGCCTTCACCCTCGGCGTGAAGGGCGAGGCGCTGGCCGGCTGGCGCTACGATCTGGCCACCACCTACGGGCGCGACTACGCCTCGGTAGGCAATATCGACTCCCTCAACGTGCAGTTGTGGAAGGACACCGGCAGCACCCAGAACCGCTTCTACGAGGGCTACCTGAAGGCCAACCAGACCACCACCAACCTGGACTTCAGCCGCGACTTCAACGTCGGCTGGGCCTCGCCGCTCAACGTGGCCTTCGGCGCCGAGCACCGGGTGGACGAATACGCCATCGGCGCCGGCGAGCCGGCCTCCATCTACCGCGGCGGCGCGGCGGCCTTCCCCGGCTACACGCCGTCCGACGCCGGCAACCACAAGCGGCGCAGCAATGCGCTGTACGTGGACGTGGCCGGTTCGCCGATCGACAAGCTGAAGCTCGACGCCGCGCTGCGCACCGAGCGCTACAGCGACTTCGGCAGCGCCACCGTCGGCAAGCTGACCGGCCGCTACGATGTGGCCCCGAGCTTCGCGCTGCGCGGCACCGTCAGCAACGGTTTCCGTGCGCCGACGCTGGCCGAGCAGAGCTATTCCGCCACCTCGGTGTCACCGACCACCGCCTCGGTGATCCTGCCAACCTCGGCCGCCGCCGCGCGCCTGCTCGGCATCGACGAGCTGAAGGCCGAGAAGTCGCGCAACCTCAGCATCGGCATCGTCGCCAAGCCGGCACCGAAGGTGACCGCCACGCTGGACCTCTATCAGATCAACATCAAGGACCGCATCCTGCAGAGCGGCTCCCTGTACGGCACCCTCAACGGCGCTGTGCGCGCCGAGGCGGTCAATGCAGCCATCGTCGCCAACGGCAACAGCATTCCGGCCGGCATGTCGTCCACCGGCGTGGTGGTCTTCTCGAATGCCGGCGATACGCGCAACACCGGCGCCGACGCGGTGGTCACCTATGCCGATGAGTACGGCCGCTTCGGTCGGGTGGACTGGAGCCTGGGTGCCAACATCAACCAGGTGAAGGTCACCAAGGTGAAGGGCGCGCCGAGCCAGCTCAACGGCCAGCAGTTCCTCGACAAGACGGCGATCAGCTACATCGAGGATTCATCGCCGGCCTTCCGCATCAACCTGGGCGCCCTGTGGCGCAAGAACGACTGGACGGTGAACCTGCGCGAGAACGTCTTCGGCCCGTCGTCCTATTACACCTCGGTGAACAACGTCACCTATTACGAGAACCGCACCGGCACCAAGTTCATCACCGACCTGGACGTGACGCGGCAGATCACCAAGGCCTGGGCCGTGACGGTGGGCGCCAACAACCTCTTCAACGTCTATCCGGACAAGCTCAACAGCGACTACCGCCAGGCCCTCAACGCCGCCGGCCGGCAGAACATCTCCCAGTACGCGTCCTTCTCGCCGATCGGCATCAACGGCGGCTACTACTACTTCAAGGCCAACTACCGCTTCTGAGCGCGTGCCGACTCACGGAGACTCCCACATGAATCCCCAACTTTCCCGCCGGGCCCTGCTGAAGGGCTCCCTCGGCCTCGCCGTGGCCGCCGCCTCCACCCTGCGCGGCGCGCCGGCCCTGGCCCAGGCGGCGCCCGCCCCGGCCACCGCTCTGTCCACGCTGCCCGCGCTGCCGGGCGGCGATGCGCTGACGGTGGCCCGCAACGAGGCCTACTGGGCGCAGATCGCCGCGCTGTATCGGCAGTCGCCCGATTTCGTCAATCTGGAGCACGGCTTCTACGGCATCATGGCGCGCCCGGTGCTGGTGGAACTGCAGCGCAACATCGAGCGCCTCAACGAGCGCAACTCCTACTTCCTGCGCCAGGAGTTCAGCCGCGAGACGGACGCCGTGCGCGGCCGCATCGCCGCGCTGCTGGGCGTGCAGGCCGACGAGATCGCGCTGACCCGCGGCGCCACCGAGGCGCTGCAAAACCTGATCACCAACTACCGCGGCCTCAAGCCCGGCGACACGGTGATGTACGCCGACCTGGACTACGACAGCGCGCAGAGCGTCTTCGACTACCTGCCGGAGCGGCGCGGCGTGAAGGTGGCGCGCATCGTGCTGCCGGAACCGGCCAGCGAGGCCAGCATCCTCGATGCCTACGCCAAGGGGCTGGCGGCCAACCCGGGCACGCGCCTGCTGCTGCTGACCCACATCAACCACAAGACCGGGCTGATCCTGCCGGTGGCGGAGATCACCCGGCTGGCCAAGGCCCGCGGCGTGGACGTGATCCTCGACGCGGCCCACTCGTGGGGCCACATCGATTTCCGCCTGCCGGAGCTGGGTGGTGTCGATTTCGCCGCCTTCAACCTGCACAAGTGGGTCGGTGCGCCCCTGGGCGTGGGCTTCCTGTACATCCGCAAGAGCCGCCTCGACGACATCGCGCCGCACCTCAGCGCGGCCGGGGAGGGCTCCGGCGACATCCGTTCGCGGGTCCATTCGGGCACCACGGCCACCGCCAACGTGATGACGGTGCCGACCGCGCTGGACTTCCAGGCCGCCATCGGCGTGCCCAACAAGGAGGCCCGTCTGCGCTACCTGCGTGACTACTGGGTGGAGCGGGTGCGGGACGTGAAGGGCGTGCAGATCCTGACGCCGGACGCGCCGCGCCTGCATGGGGCGATCAGTGCGCTGCGCATTGGGGGCCGCAGCAGCCTGGCCGACAGCCAGGCCCTGGCGCGTCGTTTGCGCGAGCAGTACGGCATCTTCACGGTGGCCCGCGGCGGCCTGGCCTCGGGCGCGGTGGTGCGCGTCACGCCAGCCATCTTCACCCGCCCGGCCGATCTGGACCGGCTGGTGACCGCGGTGCGGGAGATCGCCCGCGGCTGAGCGCGCCGGGCAGTAAGCGGCCCGGCGCATGGTCCTTCAAACAAGTCGTGGGGGCGAATTCATTCGCCCACCCCGGCCTCAGCTGTGCAAGGCCGCCGCGTGGTGGCGCAGGTGGTCTTCGATGAAGCTGGCGATGAAGTAGTAGCTGTGGTCGTAGCCCGGCTGGCGGCGGAGGGTCAGCGGATGGCCGGCAGCGCCGCAGGCGCGGGCGAGGGCGTCCGGCTTGAGCTGTTCGGCGAGGAAGCTGTCGGCCTCGCCCTGGTCTACCAGCAGCGGCAGGCGTTCGCTGGCGCCGGCAATCAGCTCGCAGGCATCCCATTCACGCCAGCTCTCCCGGTCTTCGCCGAGGTAGCGGGACAAGGCCTTGTGCCCCCACGGGCAGTCCATTGGGTTGCTGATCGGCGCGAAGGCCGATACCGACAGGTAGTGGCCGGGGTTGCGCAGCGCGCACACCAGCGCGCCGTGGCCGCCCATCGAATGCCCGGAGATCGCGCGGCGCGGGCTGACCGGCAGGTTCGCCTCGACGAGGGCCGGCAGCTCATGCACCACGTAGTCGTGCATGCGGTAGTGGGCCTTCCACGGGGCCTGGGTGGCGTTCACGTAGAAGCCGGCACCGTGGCCGAAGTCCCACGCGCCGTCCGGGTCGCCGGGGACGTTGGCGCCGCGCGGGCTGGTGTCGGGGGCGACGATGGCGATGCCCAGTTCGGCGGCAACCCGGTGGGCGCCGGCCTTCTGCATGAAATTCTCGTCGGTGCAGGTGAGACCGGACAGCCAGTACAGCACCGGTACCGGGCCGTGCTCGGCCTGCGGCGGCAGGAACACGGCGAAAGTCATGTCGCAGCCGGTGCTGGTGGCGGCGTGCCGGTAGCGGCGGTGCCAGCCGCCGAAGCTGCGGTTCTCGGAGATCAGGGTCAGGGGCGTGGTCATGATAGGTTCCGGGAAGAAGGCTGGGCCGGGGGGAGGGGCGGTCGAATGAATTCGACCCTACAAGATGTGGGGTGCGTGGGTGAAATCTGTGGGGAGACCTGTGGGGGCGAATTCATTCGCCCTCGGCGGTCGCCAAACCTGCGATGGGCGAATGAATTCGCTCCCACAGGACAGCCCCACAGGGGCCGACTCTGCGGGAAGGCTTCCCGCGGTACCGCTCCATCGGGGAGCGGCGGCGCAGGGGGCTTACTTGTCGAAGTGGATGACGGTGCGGATGCTCTTGCCTTCGTGCATCAGGTCGAAGGCCTTGTTGATGTCCTCGAGGCCCATCGTGTGGGTGATGAAGGTGTCGAGCGGGATTTCACCGCGCTGGGCTTTTTCCACATAGCCGGGCAGCTCGGAGCGGCCACGCACGCCGCCGAAGGCGGAGCCGCGCCAGACGCGGCCGGTGACCAGCTGGAAGGGGCGGGTGGAGATTTCTTCGCCGGCGCCGGCGACGCCGATGATGATCGATTCGCCCCAGCCCTTGTGGCAGCACTCCAGCGCCGAGCGCATGACCTTGGTGTTGCCGATGCACTCGAAGGAGTAATCGACGCCGCCGTCGGTGAGGTCGACGATGACTTCCTGGATCGGCTTGTCGTAGTCCAGAGGATTGATGCAATCGGTGGCGCCGAGTTGCTTGGCGATCTCGAACTTGGCCGGGTTCACGTCGATGGCGACGATGCGCGAGGCCTTGGCCATCACCGCGCCGATGACTGCCGACAGGCCGATGCCGCCGAGGCCGAAGATTGCCACGGTGGCGCCCGGCTCGACCTTGGCGGTGTTCATCACCGCGCCGATGCCGGTGGTCACGCCGCAGCCGAGCAGGCACACCTTCTCGAGCGGGGCGTCCTTGCTGATTTTGGCCACCGAGATTTCCGGCAGCACGGTGTATTCGGAGAAGGTCGAGGTGCCCATGTAGTGGTAGATGGGCTTGCCGTCCTTGCTGAAGCGGGTGGTGCCGTCGGGCATCAGGCCCTTGCCCTGGGTGGCGCGGATGGCTTGGCACAGGTTGGTCTTGCCGGACAGGCAGAACTTGCACTTGCCGCATTCCGGCGTGTACAGCGGGATCACGTGGTCGCCGACGGCGACCGAGGTGACGCCTTCGCCGATGGCTTCGACGATGCCGCCGCCTTCGTGGCCGAGGATGGTCGGGAAGATGCCTTCCGGGTCGGCGCCGGACAGCGTGAAGGCGTCGGTGTGGCAGACGCCGGTGGCCACGATGCGCACCAGCACCTCGCCGGCTTTCGGCGGGGCCACGTCCACTTCGGTGATTTCGAGGGGCTGCTTGGCGGCCCAGGCGACGGCGGCGCGGGATTTGATCATCGGTGTCTCCGGTGGAAGGCTGAAGGAAAGCGAGCAGTGTAATTTATGGACTGCTGGCGGATAATCCGGTGCTTCGTCAAAACATTGTTGCTGTTTGGCAATAATGGATCGTAGCGTGCCGTCATGAGCCGTTGGGAAGGGCTGGAAGAATTTGTGGCCGTCGCCGAGACCGGCGGCTTTTCGGCGGCGGCGCGCCGCCTGGGGCTGTCGGCCTCCCACGTGAGTCGCCAGGTGCAGCGCCTTGAGGAGCGCATGCAGACCCGCCTGTTCCACCGCAGCACGCGGCTGGTGCGTCTTACCGAGGCCGGGCAGGCCTTCTTCCAGCACTGCCGCCAGTTGCAGGACGGCTTCGACGAGGCCTTCCGCTCGGTGCTCGACCTGGAACAGAGCCCCAAGGGCCTGCTGCGTATCACCAGCTCGGCGGTGTACGGCGAGCGCTACATCGTGCCGTTGATCAACGAGCTGGTGGCCGAGCACCCGCAACTGCAGGTCGAGATGGAGCTCGACAACACGCCCCGCGACCTGGTGCAGGAGGGCTACGACATCGCGATCCGCCTCGGCCGCCTGACCGACACCCGGCTGGTGGCGGTGCGCCTGGCGCCGCGGGTGATGTACGTGTGCGCGACGCCCGACTACCTGGCCCGCCACGGCACGCCTACCAGCCTCGCCGATCTGGAGCGCCACAACTGCTTGCTCGGCATCTCCGACAGCTGGCTGTTCCAGGCCGACGGCCGCGAGCTGTCCCAGCGGGTGGCCGGCAACTGGCGCTGCAACAGCGGCCTGGCGGTGCTCGACGCGGCTTTGTGCGGCATCGGGGTGTGCCAGCTGCCCGATTACTACGTGCTGCCGCATCTGCACAGCGGTGCGCTGGTGGCGCTGCTGCCGGACTTCCAGCTGCACAGCCAGGCCCACGGCGTGTGGGCACTGATCCCACCGCGGCGCAACCTGTCGCCGAAGGTGCGTATCGTCGTCGAGCGCCTGCGCCAGCGTCTCGCGGCGCGGCCGGAGTACGCCGAGCCCGGCTTCGCCTGAGCCGCCCCTTAGCCGGAGAGCCGTGGCCGCTGCTGCTCCGGAGGGATCGGCGGGTGGGGCGGCCAACGGCGGCCAGACCGTGTTGGAGTACCGCAAACGGCCCGGGGGCTTGTGTTAACCTGCGTTTCGACAAGGGTTCACGGTCCTTCGGCGAGGCGCATACGCGCTGGCCGGAACGGCCTGATCGTGCAGCCACGGCAGGTAGTCTTTCTCTACGCGCATGGACGTATTAGCGAACATCAACCTCTCCTTCGCTGCGGCGATGACCCTGCTGAGCCTCACGACGGTGGCAGGCGCGTGTGCCGCCGTTGCCAGGTTCCGCCATGCGAAGGAGGAGATGCGCCTCAGCAAGGAATTCTTCCAGAGCACCTTCGATGCCGCCGCGGTCGGCATGGCGGTGGCCGACTTCGACGGGCGCTACATCAAGGTCAACCAGGCCATGTGCGAGTTCGTCGGCTATTCCGAGGCCGAGTTGCTGGGCATGTCCTACCACGCCATCACCCATCCGGACGATCTGGCCGACAACGTCAGTGCGCGGGCCCAGATGCTCGACGGCAAGCTGCCCAAGTTCCAGATGGAGAAGCGCTACGTGCGCAAGGACGGCCGTGTGGTGTGGGCGCTGATGGTGGTCTCCGAGATCCTCGACAAGAACGGCCGGATGATTGCCTCGGTCGGCCAGATGCTCGACATCGACACCCAGAAACGGGCCGAGCAGGCCCTGCTCGAATCACGGCGCCAGCTGCGTGAGCTGTCCCATCACCAGAAGACCCTGCTGGAGCAGGAGCGCAAGCACATCGCCCGGGAGATCCACGACGAACTCGGCCAGCGCCTGACCGCCTTGAAGATGGACATCTCGCTGCTGCGCATCGGCTTCGGCCACAACCCCGAGTTGTTCCGCATGGCCGAGCGGATGCGCGAGCTGGCTGAGGGCACCATCGAGGTGGTCCGCCAGATCGCCAGCAACCTGCGTCCGGCGGCCCTCGACCTGGGCCTGGTGCCGGCCATCGAATGGCTGCTCGACGACTTGCAGCGCCGCTCCGAGATCCGCTGCCGCCTGTATGCCTGCGACGAGGAGCTGGCGATGGACGAGGCCCGTGCGACGGTGGTGTTCCGCCTCGTGCAGGAGTCCCTGACCAATATCGCCCGCCACGCCCGCGCCCGCCAGGTGGAGGTATGGCTGGCCCGGGACGGCGACCGCCTACACCTGCGCGTCGCCGATGACGGCTGCGGTTTCGATCCGCAGCCTGCCGACAAGCTGCGCGGCTTCGGCCTGCTCGGCATGCGCGAGCGCGTGCTGGCCCTCGACGGCGACCTGGTCTTCGACAGCAGCCCCGGACGGGGCACCACGGTGTCCATCGAACTCCCGCTGGCGGCGGAGGTGCCAGCGTGATCCGGCTGATGATCGCCGACGACCACGCCATTGTGCGCAGCGGCCTCAAGCAGATCATCGCGACGACCATCGACATCGCGGTGGTGGCCGAGGCCACCCGCGGCGAAGAGATCTTCGAGCAGTTGCAGAAGGATGCCGTCGATCTGCTGTTGCTCGACA
The DNA here is from genome assembly GCF_041914405.1 of Zoogloea sp. Lineage (NCBI taxonomy): Bacteria > Pseudomonadati > Pseudomonadota > Betaproteobacteria > Rhodocyclales > Zoogloeaceae > Zoogloea > Zoogloea sp. The sequence goes on along the minus strand of NZ_JAYSDK010000024.1, from coordinate 9,031 downwards.
TGTCGATGCCCGGGCTGGCCGGCCTGGAACTCATCGGCCGCCTGCAGAGGACGCATGCGCGGCTGCCCATCCTGGTGCTGTCGATGCACAACGAGGGGCAGATCGTGGCCCGCGCGCTGCGCGCCGGCGCCGGTGGCTACGTGACCAAGGACAGCGAGCCGGAAGTGCTGCTGGCGGCAATCCGCAAGGTGACCCATGGCGGCCGCTTCATCGACCCGGCACTGGGGAACGTGCTGGTCTTCGATCACGGGCCCGCTCGCCCGCTGGCCCACGAGGCCCTGTCCGAGCGGGAGCGCCAGGTGCTCGAAGGCATCGTTGCCGGCCTGCCCCTCGGTGAGATCGCCGACCAGCTGCACCTTAGCCCGAAGACCGTCAGCACCCACAAGATGCGCCTGATGGAAAAGCTGCAGGTGGATAACAACGCGGACCTGATCCGCTACGCCATCCGCCACGGCCTCACCGTCGATTGAGGGCGGCGGCGGCCCCACCGCCGGGGGCTTGATGGAAACCCTGTCCGAACCAGGGTTTTAGGTGCTCATTTCAGGAAAACCTGACATACACCTCCATCAAAGCTTGCTATCGTCAGGCGCGAAGCCATGAAATCCGTGGCTGACGCAAATGCCTGACACTCTATAAAAAACTACAGTCGGGCATTCCAGACAACAGTACGCGTCTCCCGGTTACCTAGCCGCCGGATCGGCCGGGAGATACCCACCAAAGACAATCCGTGAAGGTCAACCTGCCCGTTACGCAGACCGAAGTTCCCTTTCCCCAGGGCCGCTATCTGGTCTCCAAAACTGATCTTAAAGGCATCATCACCCACGCCAACGACGCATTCGTCCGCATCAGCGGCTTTCAGCGCGACGAACTGCTGGGGCGTTCCCATAACCTGGTTCGTCATCCGGACATGCCGCCGGAGGCCTTTGCCGACCTGTGGCAGACGGTGAAGAGCGGCCTGCCCTGGCATGGCCTGGTCAAGAACCGTTGCAAGAACGGTGACTATTACTGGGTGCGCGCCTTCGTCGTGCCGGTCCGCAAGAACGGGCAGACGGTGGGTTTCATGTCGGTGCGCACCGAGCCGTCCCGCGATGAGGTGAGGTCTGCCGAACACCTCTATGCGCGGGTCCGCGAGGGCCACGCCCGCTTCCCGCGGATCAACCCCGGCCTGCTGGGGCGCTTTTCCTTCAGTACCCGCTTGTGGGTCATAATGGGCGCCATGGCCACGTTGTCAGCAGGGATAATGCTCGCGAGCTTCGCCGGAGAACTGACGCCGGCACGCAGCGCCTATGTGGGTGCTGCGGCGCTGCTGTCGACGCTCGTCTCGGTCTCCGTCGGCATCTATTTCTCGCTGCGCGTCGATCGTCCGCTGGCCCGGGTGACCCAGTTCTTCGACCAGATCGCCGAAGGCAACCTGACCAACGACGTGGATGTCAGCAGCCGCGACGAGACCGGCCTGCTGTTCTGCCAATTGGGCGGCATGCAGGCCCACCTGCTGGCGATGCTCGACGACATCGCGATGGCGGCCGAGGCCATCGAGGCCCGTTGCGGCCAGCTCGACCGCCAGATGGGCCAGGTCGGCGAGAAGTCGACGCTGCAATACGACAGCGCCAAGAGCGTGGCGGCGGCCACCGAGGAACTCAGCGTGTCGGTGCGCGAGGTGGCCAGCAGCGCTGGCGATACCTCCGACGCCGCCCAGCGCGCCCAGCAGCTGATCGCAGCCGGCAATGCGCGGATCGGCGAGACCGTGCACATGACCCGCCGCGTCGTGGAGGCGGTGTCCCGCTCCGGCGACACCATCCATACCCTGTCCGAGGCCATCCATAAAATCGGCAGCATCACCCAGGTCATTGGCGATGTGGCCGGGCAGACCAATCTGCTGGCCCTCAATGCAGCCATCGAGGCGGCCCGGGCCGGTGAGCAGGGCCGCGGTTTCGCGGTGGTGGCCGACGAGGTGCGCACCCTGGCCGAGCGGACCGCGTCCAGCTCCCGCGACATCGCCGCCACGGTGGCGGCGATCCAGTCAGTCACCGCCGAGGCGGTGGAGGCGATGGCCGCCGCGCGCAGCGAGGTCGAGGCCACCATCGCGTCCCTGCAGGATGGCGCGACCAGCCTGGGGGGCGTGACCCAGGCTGCCGACGAAGTGAGCGGCATGTCGCGCAGCATCTCCGCCGCCACGGTCGAGCAGACCCAGGCCAGCGAGGACGTCGCGCGCAATATGGAACACATCACCCAGCTCATCGACGACAACCTGCAGGCCTCCCGGGAAGCCAGGCAGGCGGCGGGGGATCTCCTCGCCACCTCGGGCAGGCTCAAGGCCATGATTGGCGAGTTCAGAATTCACAAGGCATGAAAACGGCGAATCCGTCGCCGGCCATGGCCTGCGACAAGCATAGAAGGATCCTAGGAAGCAGCATGCGCAACATCCCCCTGTTCAATACTGACGATCACAAGTTCATCCTCCTGAATGAGAGCGAGCCGGGCGAAGAGGACGGCATCCGTTCCAACCAGTACCTGGTTGTCCACGGCGACGACGGCGTGCTGCTCGACCCGGGCGGCTTCGGTGTGATGCCGCGGGTGCTCTCCGAACTGCTGCGCTACGTGAGCCCCGACCGCCTGAAAGCGATCATGCTGTCCCACCAGGATCCGGACATCGTTGGCGGCCTGGCGACCTGGCTGGAGATCTCCGAGGCGCCGGTGTACGTGTCGAGTATCTGGATGCGCTTCCTGCCCCACTACGGCATCTCGTCGATGCGCCGTTTCATCGGCGTGCCCGACGAGGGCATGCAGGTCGATCTGGCCGATGGCTTCCGGCTGGATCTGGTCCCCGCGCACTTCCTGCACTCGGAAGGGCAGATCAACGTCTATGACCCGATCTCGAAGGTGCTGTTCACCGGCGACATCGGCGCGGCGATGATGCCCGACGGCGAAGACGAGCCCTATGTAGATGACTTCGCCGGCCACGTGCCGTACATCGAGGGCTTCCATCGGCGCTACATGGCGTCCAACAAGGCGGCGCGCCTGTGGGTCGAGGCGGTGTCCAGGCTCGACATCGATTTCATCGCCCCCCAGCACGGGCCCATCTACCGGGGCGCTGCGGTGCCGGCCTTCCTCGACTGGTTCCGCAATCTGGAGTGCGGCGTGGACCTGATGGTCGAGGCCGGACGTTTCCGGAGAGTCACGTGAACCTGAGACCCAATCCATTGCTGGTCATCCCGCAGCGCCAGGAGGGCATGCGCCAGCGGGTGCTGGAGAGCTTCGCGGCCCTGTTCGAGAGCCAGACGCGCAGCAGCCTGTTCGCCGCCAGCATCACCGAGCTGACCCAGAGCGTGCGGGCCGAGATCCTGCAGGGGCTGCAGGCCTCCCTCGGGCAGATCGAGGGGCTGCCGATGAGCGACGCTCAGCGTATGGAGCTGACCCGCGGCCTGGACCGGGCAGTGGCGCGCTGCGAGCGCCTCGACAAGACCCTCGAACTGCTGGTCGGCGAGCGGCGTCGGCAGCTCGGCAACAACTCCCGCGACCTGCAGCAGGTCATGCTGGAGTTCAATCGTGTCTCCAAGGACCTGGCCGGCACGCTGATCGAGAAGGACCTGCTCGAACGCCAGAGCCGGGTTCTCGAGACCATCGTGCTGTCCCATGAGAAGGTCACCCAGTGGAAGGCCTTCGTGCAGGAGGTGCTGCTCGGCTTCCACGCCTTCTTCCCCTTCGACGTCTTCTTCATCGCCTTCTCCGAAGACAACGCCCTGTCCCTGTACGTCTATTACATGGGCGAATACCCGGAGGAGGTGAAGACCTCTGCCCGCCACCGGCTGGCCCGCGACATGATCGAGCACCTCGATCTGCCGCCCGACGTGCCGCTGGATATCGAGGAATTCCAGGTCATCCGCAACCGCAAGCGCCAGGGGGTGGATGCCAGCAACATCCGCATGATCACCGTGCCGGTGCCGGACATGGATTCGTCCAACCTGTCTGGCCTGCTCGGTATCGCCTACGCGTCCCTCGACAAGCTGACGCCGCAGGAAAGCAGCGTGATCCACTCCATCCTCGCCGTGATGGTGATGGTGGTCGGGTCCAGCAAGGCGCTCAGCCGCACCCTGTCGGAGCTCGAATACTATTCGACCCACGATCCGCTGACCGGCCTGCACAACCGGCGCTATTTCAACGAGATGCTCGGCTACGAGCTCGGCCGCTCGGAGCGCCACTCGCACGAGTTCTCGATCCTGATGCTCGACCTGGACGACTTCAAGGACGTCAACGACACCTATGGCCACCCCCGTGGCGACGCGGTGCTGCAGCAGGTCGCCGAGAAGATGCGCACGGTGATGCGGCGCGGCGACCTGGCGACCCGCATCGGCGGTGACGAGTTCGCCATCATTCTGGTCGAGACCGGCCTGGACGGGGCGATGGTGGTGGCCGAGAAGCTGCGCACCGAGCTACGCCAGATGAGCTTCGAGGGTGACGACGGCAAGATCTTCCACGTCACCACCTCGATCGGCATCGTGTCCTACCCGAAGGACGCCAACAGCCTTTCCGACCTGATGGCCGGGGTGGACATCGGACTCTACCGGGCCAAGGAGCTCGGCAAGGACACCATCGGCACCTTCGAGTCGGTGAAGGACCGGGTCCATGCCAGCCGCGCGACCCGCGACTACGCCGAGAAGCTGCGCGTATCCCTGCGCGAGAAGCGGGTGGTGCCGTACTTCCAGACCATCTTCGACTGCCGCACCGGCAAGCCCTTCGCCTACGAGACGCTGGCGCGCATCATCGAGCCGGACGGCACCACCCTGTCAGCCGGCGCCTTCATCGAGACCATCGAGAAATACGGCCTCGGCCGCGATCTCGACCGGGCCATCATCGAGCAGGGCTTCGCGGCCGCGCGGGAGCGCCTGGACACGCCGGGGGCGCCGCCGTTCCGGCTGTTCATCAACCTGTCGGCCCAGGAGATCCAGGGCCGCGGCATCCTCGGCTATGCCGAGATGCTGTGTGCGCAACTGGACATTCCGCCCAACGTCATCGTCTTCGAGATCCTCGAGCGCGATGCCATCGGGGACATGACCCACATGCGCAAATTCCTCAGCGACCTGCGCAAGAAGGGCTTCCTGTTCGCCCTCGACGACTTCGGCAGCGGCTACAACTCCTTCCACTACCTGCGCGAGCTGACCTTCGACTACGTGAAGATCGACGGCGCCTTCGTGAAGAACATCGTCAAGTCGAAAGTGGACCGCACCCTGGTCCGCAACCTCACGCGCCTGTGCCAGGAGCTCGGCATCCTCACCATCGCCGAGTTCGTCGAGTCCGAGGAAATCCTCGACGAGCTGCGCGGCATGGGGGTGGACTACGCCCAGGGCTTCCACCTCGGCATGCCCGTCTCCCGCATGGCCTGACCAGGCCTGCCGGGCGGCGCCTCAACTGCCCGGCTTGATCTGCTTGCCGCAGTCGGCGAGCAGGCGGCGGATCCAGCGGTGGGCTGGCGACAGGTGGTTGCGCTCGTGCCACAGCTGGTAGAAGCGCATTGCCGGAAAAGGAATCGGCGACGGCAGGATCACCAGCGGCAGCAGGTTTGCGTAGAACTGCGCGAAATGCCGGGTGGTGGTGAACACCAGGTCGCTGTGCTGCAGCAGATACGGCGCCATCGTGAAGGACTGCACCACCACCCGCTCGTCCCGGTTCAGGCGGTGCGTCGCCAGCACCGTGTCGATCACGCCGCGCTGGCTGATCGAATAGGGCATCGGCACCACATGCACCGCCCGCTGGTAGTCGTCGGCGGTGAATCCCTTGCGGGCCAGCGGATGGTTCGCCCCCACCAGACACACGATCTCGTCTTCCAGCAGCATCGACAGGTGCATGCGGTGGGGCGGTTCCGGCCAGTTGCCGATCACCACGTCCAGATCCCCCTCGGCGAGGGAACGCTCGAAATCGAAGTTTGGCCCCAGTGACTGCAGGCTCAGGCGCAGGTTCGGGGCTTCCTTGCGGATCCGCTCGACCACGCTGGAAATGAACATCGGCGCCAGGTAGTCCGGCGCGCCGACGCGGAACTCATAGCGGCTGGTCAGCGGGTCGAAGGACTCCGGCGCGAAGGTCATCCGATCGATTTCCGCCAGCGCGCCCTTGGCGTGGGACAGCAGCGCCAGCGCCCGCTCGGTGGGCACCATGCCGCTCTTTTCCCGCACCAGCAGCGGGTCGCCGAGGATCGTGCGGAGGCGCTTCAGGGCCAGGCTCACCGCTGGCTGGGACTGGTTCAGGCGCAGCGCCGTGCGCGACACGCTGCGCTCGGTGATCAGCAGGCAGAAGATCCGCAGCAGATAGGTGTCGAGCTGGTCGTCGCTTCGTCGGGTGCTCATGGGGACGGGGGCAGGAAGATATTGAAAAGTATATATAGCTTATAAGCTCATATCCATTTCCTTAATCCCGGCCCGCTCTAAACTGCACAGCACATCCCCACACCAACAACCGGAGACACAAGCATGGGACGCCTTACCACCCACGTGCTGGACACCGCCAGCGGCAAGCCGGGTACCGGCATCGCCGTGACCCTTTACCGCCTGGACGGCGGCCGCCGCGAGATCCGCCGCGCCGTCACCAACCATGACGGACGCTGCGACAGCCCGCTGCTCGACGGCGAGGCCTTCGAGCGTGGCAGCTACGAGCTCGTCTTCGCCGCTGGCGACTACTTCCGTGCCCAGGGCCAGGCCCTGCCGGAACCCCTGTTCGTGGACGAAGTGGTGCTGCGTTTCGGCATCGCCGACCCGGCCCAGCACTATCACGTGCCGCTGCTGGTGTCCCCGTGGAGCTACTCCACCTACCGCGGCAGCTGAGCCCGAATCCGCGCACCGTTTCGCACGAGAGACTGAAGAAACATGGAAACCTATCTCCTCGACTGGGCCAACCTGCTGCTGCGCTGGCTCCACCTGATCACCGGCATCGCCTGGATCGGCGCGTCGTTCTATTTCGTGATGCTCGACAACTCCCTGCGTCCGCCGAAGAAGCCCGAGGACGCCAAGCGCGGCGTGTTCGGCGAGCTGTGGGCGGTGCATGGTGGCGGCTTCTACTGCAGCCAGAAATTCCTCACCGGCCCGCAAGGCGAGCCGCTGACCCACGACCTCCATTGGTCCAAGTGGGAGGCTTACACCACTTGGTTGTCGGGCATGAGCCTGCTGGCGGTGGTGTACTGGATCGGTGCTTCCAGCTACCTGATCGACGCCAAGGTCATGGCGCTGACGCCGCCGGCCGCGGTCGGCATCTCTATCGCCTTCCTGGCCAGCGGCTGGGTGGTGTATGACCTGCTGTGCCGCAAGCTGATGGGCCGCGACGGCCTGCTGGCGGTGCTGCTGTTCGGTTTCGTGGTTCTGGCCGATTGGCTGCTGCACCACCTGTTCTCGGCCCGCGGCGCCTACATGCACGTTGGCGCGATGCTCGGCACGATGATGGTGGCCAACGTGTTCATCCACATCATCCCCGGCCAGAAGCGCATGGTCGAGCAGATCCGCGCCGGCCAGCCGGTGGACCCGCGTCCCGGCCAGATCGGCAAGCAGCGCTCGGTGCACAACACCTACTTCACGCTGCCGGTGCTGTTCGTGATGATCAGCAACCACTACCCGATGACCTATTCCCACCCCAACGGCTGGCTGGTGCTGGTGGTCATGATGCTGGCCGGCGTGCTGATCCGTCAGTTCTTCGTGCTGCGCCATCGTGGCCAGGTGAAGTGGTGGCTGCCCGCCTCAGGAGCCGCGCTGCTGGCCCTGCTGATCGTGCTGATGGCCCCCGCGCCGGTGAAGAGCGATGGCGAGAAGGTGAGCTTCGCGGCCGTCAAGCACGTGGTCGATACCCGCTGCACCGCCTGCCACGCCGAACATCCGACCCAGGCCGGCTTCGCTCAGCCGCCCAAGGGTGTGGTGCTGCAGAGCGCCGAAGGCATTGGCCAGCATGCCGCCAAGATGGCCGAGACGGTGGCCAGCGGTTACATGCCCCTCGGCAACCTGACCGGCATTACCGACGCCGAGCGCCAGCTGATCGCCCGCTGGTACGCCCAGGGCGCCAGGCTCGCCGACTGAGATCCTGCCCCCGACCCCAGCACGACCTTGAGGACTTGAAAAAAATGAATGCGCCCACCTCCGTCGCCGCCTTGTCGGCGCTGCCGCGGGACGAGTTCGTCGCCCGCCTGGCCGACATCTTCGAACATTCCCCGTGGATCCCCGAGCGGGCCTGGGCGGCCCGCCCCTTCGCCGACGTCGAGGCGCTGCACACCGCGATGCTGGCGGTGCTCGACGCCGCCGGTGAAGAAGAAAAGCTCGGCCTGATCCGCGCCCACCCGGAGCTGGCCGGCAAGGAAGCCGCCGCCGGCACGCTGACGGTAGCCTCCACCGGCGAGCAGCGCGGTGCCGGCCTCGACCAGTGCAGTGCCGACGAACTGACCCGCCTGCGTAAGCTGAATGCCGCCTACCGGGAACGTTTCGGCTTCCCCTTCGTCATCGCGGTGAAGGGCCTGTCCCGCTACCAGATCATGGACGCGGTGGAGGCCCGCCTCGCCAACGATGCGGCCACCGAGTTCCGCACCTGCCTCGAGCAGATCGGTCGCATCGCCCGCTTCCGCCTCGACGCGCTGCTCGGCTGAGCGCAAGGAGTCCCGCCATGAGCAAGATCGATCCCGCCTATCCCCGCGACCTGATCGGCTACGGCCGCAAGCCGCCCTTTGCCGACTGGCCGGGGCAGGCCCGGGTGGCCGTCCAGTTCGTCCTCAACTACGAGGAGGGCGGTGAGAACTGCGTGCTGCACGGCGACCCCGGCAGCGAGCAGTTCCTGTCCGAGCTGTTCAACCCGGCCAGCTACCCGGACCGCCACCTGTCGATGGAGGGCGTCTATGAGTACGGCTCCCGCGTCGGCGTGTGGCGCTTCCTGCGCGAGTTCGAGCGGCGCGGTCTGCCGATGACCATCTTCGGCGTGTCGATGGCGCTGCAACGCCACCCCGAACTCACCGCCGCCTTCAAGGAGCTCGGCCACGAGATCGCCTGCCACGGCTGGCGCTGGATCCACTACC